>JAYUBR010001143.1:0-11711 GCA_043740775.1 Ferruginibacter sp.
GCCATTGCCCGTGCAGTAGTAGCAAGGCCAAAATTAATTCTGGCAGATGAACCTACCGGTAACCTCGATAGTAAAAACGGTGAAGAAGTGATGAAGTTATTGCAGCAATTAAATGAAGAAGGAACCACCATCATCATGGTAACACACAGTCCTTATGATGCAGGTTTTTCTCACCGCATTATTAACCTTTTCGACGGAAGAGTGGTAACAGAAAACTTTCATGTCTAACATTTTCAGCTATCAGCAAGCCCTTATAAACATTTCAAAATTTATTTGATGATAAAAAATTATTTTAAAATAGCCTGGCGCAACCTTGGTAAAAACAAGGGTTATAATGCCATAAATATATTCGGTCTTGCAATTGGCCTTTGCACTTGTTTACTCATTACACTTTATATAACGGACGAACTCGGCTATGATCGTTTTTATAAAAATGCCGACCGCATCTTCCGCATCAATACTGATGTGCGTATTGGTGGGGCAAATATGCACATGACCCAAACATCTGATATGATGGGTCAATTGCTAAAAAAAGATTATCCGCAGGTAGAGGAATTTACCCGCCTTTATACCAGTAATGGAAATAAATTTATAAAAAAGGGCAACGAATTTATTGATGAAAAAAATGTAGCCAATGTAGATTCTACTTTCTTCAATATGTTTGCCTTTCCTGTTATTGAAGGCGATACCAAAACGGCGTTGAATGAGCCCAACACGGTAGTTATAACTGCCTCAATGTCAAAAAAATATTTCAACAGCACCAATGTGCTGGGAAAAATTATTGAGGTGCAAAAAGGAGAAGCTACGGTGCCCTACACGGTTACGGCCGTCATAGCTGACATTCCCCACAACTCCCATTTTCACTTTGATTTTTTGTTTTCGATGAAGAATGCTGATTACGAATGGGGGCAGCTTACCAGTCATAATTTTTATACTTACCTGCTGCTTAAACCGGGAGTTGATTATAAAGCTTTTCAAAAAAACTTTGATAATTATATATACAATTATGTTTTACCACAGGCCAAAAAGTTTATGCATATTAACACCATGGATGAATTTAAAAAGGCAGGAAATATGATTGAATATTCGCTGATGCCCCTCACAAAAATTCACTTGTACAGCGATTATACTTTTGAGTTAAGCCCATCTGGAAATATCCAGTACATATACATATTTGCTGCTGTTGCATTTTTTATACTTCTCATTGCCTGCATCAATTTTATGAACCTGAGTACAGCACACAGTGCCAACCGTGGCAAAGAAGTAGGCATACGCAAGGTGCTGGGTACCGAAAGAAAATCATTGATTGCACAGTTTCTTGTTGAATCAACCCTTACGGCCTGCATCTCTCTTTTAATTGCCATTGTTATTGCCTGGCTTGTGTTACCACTGTTTAATGATGTTGCTACAAAATCATTGTCGGTAACTGATTTACTCAACATAAAAATACTTCCATTCATTTTACTGCTTCCATTGCTGGTGGGTTTATTGGCAGGCAGTTATCCTGCATTCTTCCTTTCAGGTTTTAAACCTGTTGTTGTATTAAAAGGCAATGCCAATACTGCATTTAAAAAAAGCAACCTCCGCAATGTACTGGTGGTTTTTCAATTTGCTACTTCCATCATACTCATCATTGCCACCATCATTGTTTACAACCAGCTTCATTTTATTCAAACAACTAAATTGGGATTTAATAAAGATCAGGTGTTGGTTATCGATGGTACCTATGCCCTTAACAGTAATGCAGAGGTTTTTAAAAATGATGTGCTTGCAATGAATGGCGTAAGCAGTGGCACTATGAGTGCATATATACCCGTTAGCAACTCTTCCCGCAGCGATAATACCTATTCAAAAGATGCCGTAATGGATACAAAGAATGCAATTGATATGCAGACATGGGCTATAGATTGCGACTATATAAAAACAATGGGGATGGAAATAGTGAAGGGAAGAAATTTTTCAAAAGAGTTTGGGGCAGATTCAAGTGCCCTGCTGATAACAGAAACAACTGCTAAATTATTGGGGTACCCTGATGCTGTTGGAAAAAAAATCTATCAGCCGTCGGATTTACCCGGCGAAAATTCGATGGTAGCTACAACAATTATTGGAGTGGTAAAAGATTTTCATTTTGAATCGCTTCGCCAAAATATTGGCCCACTATGTATGCGGCTGGGTAAAAGTACCGGGCTTACCTCCTTTAAAATATCAGCCACCAATGCACCCGGCTTGCTAAAGCAAATAGCAGATAAGTGGAAAGCACTTGCACCCGCCCTGCCTTTTAAGTATCGCTTTCTTAGTGAATCTTTTGATGAAATGTACCGGAGCGAACAGCGTGCAGGTACCCTTGCAATTGTGTTTACGGTACTTGCTGTACTAATTGCCTGTCTTGGATTATTTGGGTTGGTAACCTTTATGGCAGAGCAGCGGATCAAAGAAATTGGCGTGCGGAAAGTGTTGGGTGCAACCATATCAAATATAGTAACTCTGCTTTCCAAAGATTTTTTGGTACTGGTACTTATCGCCTGTGTTTTTGCATTTCCTTTCGCATGGTGGGCAATGCATAAGTGGCTGCAGGATTTTGCTTACGGCGTTGCTATAAGCTGGTGGGCCTTTGCAGCAGCCGGACTTTCAGCCTTTGTAATTGCTTTCGCAACAGTGAGCTTTAAAGCAATAAAAGCTGCAATTGCTAACCCTATCAAAAGTTTAAAAACAAATTAATTCCATCATGCTAAAAAATTATTTTAAAATTGCCTTACGCAATCTTCGCCGCAACAAAGCTTTTTCGGCCATCAATATTTTTGGTTTGGCCATTGGTATTGCATGCGCCGGTTTAATTTTTTTATGGGTAGAAGACGAAACGAATTTTGATAGTACGCATGCAAAAAAAGATAAACTTTATTTTGTCAGGCTAAACCAGGTGTACGATACTTATACGGCAACCTTTTCTTCCACACCCGGCGTGATGGCACCGGCCCTGCAGGCAGATATACCAGGCATTGCCAACGCCTGCCGGGTAACAGAAAACCAGACCTCGCTGCTTTTTACCATTGGTGATAAAGCCATGTACGCATCCGGTAAGTATGCGGAGGATGTAGTGTTCAATATGTTCACCCTGCCTTTTGTGCAAGGCAATGCTAAAACGGCTTTTGCACAATTGTATTCGATTGTGCTTACCCAAAAAACAGCAAAAAAATTCTTTGGTGATGATAAGGATGTGGTTGGTAAAACAGTTAAAGTAGATAACAAACAGGAGTATGTTGTATCGGCTGTTTTAAAAGATTTGCCTGAAAATTCATCGCTGCAATTTGAATGGCTGGCACCGTTTGAGATTTATTACCAGAAAAGCCCGTGGGCTCAAAAATGGGGTAACTCCTGCCTTAGTACCTATGTTGAATTAAAGGATGGCGTTAAACCAGCAAGGGTAGATAAACAACTGTATGATTACCTGCAGGTGAAACAACAGACCGATAAATCAACTGCTCATTTGTTTTTGTTCAATATGAATAAATGGCATTTGTACGACCAGTTTGACAATGGTGTTTTAACCGGCGGCGGCCGAATTCAATACGTGCATTTATTTAGCATTATCGCATGGATTATTCTGTTCATAGCCTGCATCAACTTTATGAACCTCGCTACCGCACTCAGTGAAAAACGTGCAAGGGAAGTAGGGGTAAGAAAAGTGCTGGGGGCAAAACAAAAATCATTGGTTACACAGTTTATAGGTGAAGCCTTGCTGATGTCATTAATTGCCGCAGCCTTAGCCACCATCATCATATTTTTAACGCTTCCCGCTTTTAATGCACTGGTACAAAAACATCTTTCCATCGGCCTAAATAATCCTCTTCATATTGCAGCGCTGTTTGCCATCGCGGTGCTATGCGGATTAATTGCCGGTAGTTATCCGTCACTGTACTTATCATCCTTTAACCCGGTATTTGTTTTAAAAGGAATAAAATTAAAAACCAGTAATGCCGCGGTTATCAGAAAAGGGTTGGTGGTAGCACAGTTCGCCGTTTCTATTACCCTTATCATCAGCACCATTATTATTTACCAGCAAATACAACATGTAAAAAGCCGCAACCTTGGGTTCAATAAAAATAATTTAATCCAGATGAGTTTGCAGGGAAACATGCTCAAAAATTATGCTGCCATTAAACAGGATATGATTAATACCGGAGTCATCGAAAACACATCATTGGCCGACCACGAAACAATTTACGATGGTAATAATACAAGTGCCGTAACCTGGCCTGGCAAAGACCCCAACAGCAATATCCTTATTTCAAACCGCGTGGTAAGCCCGGAATTTATGTCTGTGGCCGGCATGTACATCTCTGAAGGAAGAGATTTTAAACAAACCGATGTTGTTGAAATGGGAGATAATTTTCAACCAAAAGATTCTACGCAGCCTTTCAATATTATCATTACAGAATCCCTTCAAAAAATATTGGGCAAAGGTTCTGCCCTTGGTAAGATATTGCAGCTTCCAGCTCAAAAAGAAAATAGATATTTTAACCTGCAGGTAACAGGGGTTGTAAAAGATTACATGTATGGAAATATGTATGGTAAATCTACCCCTGTAATATTTTATTGTTTACCGAATTTTACAACCCTGCTATATGTGCGTACAAAGCCATACATCAATCCTCAGCAGGCATTGGCCAAAATGGAAACGGTAATGAAGAAAGATAATCCGGCTTACCCTTTCGAATATAAATTTGTTGATGACCAGTTTAATGAAATGTTTTTAAGTGAGATGCTCATTGGCAAATTATCAAGGGTGTTTGCATTATTGGTAATTGTTATTTCCTGTTTAGGATTACTGGGTTTAGCGGCCTTCACAGCCGAGCGGCGAACAAAAGAAATTGGCGTTCGCAAAGTAATGGGTGCAAGTGTAGCTGGTATTGCCCAATTGCTGTCGAAAGATTTTTTACAACTCGTCAGCATTGCATGCATCATTGCATTTCCATTTGCATGGTGGATGATGTATAAGTGGCTAAACAATTATGAATACAGAATTGATATCAGTATTTGGGTATTTGTTATTTCAGGTATGATGGCATTGTTTATTTCGCTGCTCACAATAAGTTTTCAGGCAATTAAAGCGGCGCTGGCCAACCCTATAAAAAGTTTGCGGAGCGAATAGAGAAGCACCCTAAATCCTCCAAGTGGGACTTTTGAATAGTTTAATAATTGAATTGTTTGCGGTTACAGGAGATTAAAAAGTGAAATCGGGAATGCCCAGAAGTGTGGAAATTGCAGAAAAAATAAAAAACGTCAAAACGCCTTAACGGCAATATAAAATGCTAAAAAATTATTTCAAAATTGCCTGGCGCAACCTGATGGGTAATAAAAGCTATGCCGTTATAAATGTTATTGGCCTGGCTGTTGGTATTGCTGTTTGTATGATGATCTTTATTATTATACAGTATCAAACAAGCTTCGATAATTTTCACTCAAAGAAAGATCGCGTCTATCGGGTGTTAACTGAATATCATCACGCAGATGCAGGAGATATTTCTTATGGGAAAGATGTTCCTTTTCCAATGCCCATGGGATTGAAAACATCTTTCCCTCAAATAGAACAAGTAGCCCCGATTTTTGCGAGCCACGATGATAAGTTGCTGATACCGGACGATAACGGAACAACGATAAAGCAATTTAAAGAAGACAAAGGTTTATTTTTTACAGAGCCTTCATTCTTTAAAATGTTTGATTTCCCGCTGCTTGCAGGTTCGTATGAATCATTAAAAGATCCCAACAATGTATTGCTTACAAAAGAGATGGCAGAAAAGTATTTTGGTGACTGGAAAACAGCAATAGGCAAAATAATAAAACTGAAACTTGGCGGCTATATATTCGAGCACGGCACTGAGATATTGAAAGTGTCAGGTATTCTTGCTCCTATACCTGCAAATACAGACTTTCAGCTAAAACTTGTTGTGGTTTATGGAACAGGTTTTACCGGAAGTTTGATGGCAACAAACACCGACTGGGAAGATAGAACGAATTCAGGTTTTGGTTGCTATATTTTAATGCCGCCAAATACTTCAGTTGATAATTTCAATCAGCAGCTAAGAGCATATTCAAAAAAAGTAGAATCTCCTGAAAACAAAGACAGTCATATTTTTCAACCATTAAGTGCGGTGCATTATGATACACAAACAGGTAATTACAGCAATAAAACAATCAGTCATCAACTGCTCAATGTATTGTGGCTGATTGCAGCATTCATCCTGTTAATCGCCTGCGTAAACTTTATCAACCTCTCCACTGCACAAGCTGTTAATCGTGCAAAGGAAGTTGGCGTAAGAAAAGTTTTGGGGAGTAATAAATCGCAATTGCAAATCCAGTTCATCATTGAAACATTTTTAATAGTTACAGTTGCTGTAATACTTGCAACAGTTATTACAATACTTGCACTGCCTTATATAAATCAATTGTTAGAGCTTTCGCTTTCATTCAACATACTAAGCAATCCTAAAATTATTTTATTCCTTTTAACTGTAACAATTGTAGTAACCGCACTTGCTGGTTTTTATCCTTCTATTGTTTTATCAGGTTTCAATCCTGTTAATGCTTTGCAGCGTAAACTTACAGCAAATACTGCAAAGGGAATTTCATTAAGAAGAGGATTGGTAGTTTTTCAATTCATCATTGCACAGGCGCTCATCATCGGAACACTCATCATTATACAGCAAATGAATTATTTTATGAATCAACCGTTAGGCTTCGATAAAGATGCAATTGTAAATGTTCCTTTTCGTGTAGATAGTGTTTGGTTCAGCAAGGCAGATTATTTAAGGCAACAGTTATTGTCAGTAAACGGAGTGCAGGCAGTAAGCTTTAGTTCCAACACGCCGGTTGAAGATGCTAATGATATGTGGAGCACATTCAAGTTTGACCATGCAACAAAAGATGCAGATTTTAAAGCGATTACCAAATTCGCCGATAACGAATATATGCCGGCTTATAAACTACAACTGGTAGCCGGAAGAAATTTGAAACCTTCCATTTTTACCCAGGAATTTTTGGTGAATGAATCGCTTGTAAAACGGCTGGGATTTAAAAAACCGGAAGATATACTGAACAAAGAAATCAGTATATGGGGCGATAAAATAAAATGCCCTGTTGTGGGTGTATTAAAAGATTTTAATGACAGATCTTTTCGGCAGGATCTTGCTCCATTGCTTATTACTACAAACATTTCAATGTACAACCAGTCTGCAATAAAACTTGCAACCACAAATATTGCTGCTACACTGCAATCTGTTAAAGCAATATGGGAGAAAACGTTTCCAGATTTTGTTTATGAATACAGGTTTCTTGATGATAAGATAGACAATTTTTATAAGCAGGAAAATCAGTTAGCACAGTTGTATAAAATTTTTGCATTAATCGCTGTATTCCTTAGCTGTCTTGGGTTGTATGGTTTAGTTTCATTTATGGCAGTGCAGCGTGTAAAAGAAGTGGGCATCCGTAAAGTATTGGGCGCTACTGCAGGCAGTATCGTTTATTTGTTTACAAAAGAATTTGTAACGCTTATCTCAATTGCATTTGTAATCGCAACACCAATAGCCTGGTATTTCATGAATAAATGGTTGCAGGATTATGTTTATCGTATTGACATTAGTTGGTGGATATTTATTGCTACCGGAATTGTAGCTATCATCATTGCGCTTGCTACAATCAGTTTCCATGCAATAAAAGCAGCAGTGGCAAACCCGGTAAAAAGTTTAAAAGGAGATTAAAAGGTGGAAGGCAGAAAGCAAAAGAGTGCCTTCTGCAATTATTCAGGAGTTTGGAAATGGTGCCTGAATGCCAAAATATAAATACTTATAAAACTTCTAAACGTCTAGATGGCAAAATAATATGTTTAAAAATTATTTCAAAATAGCCTGGCGAAACCTTGGTAAAAACAAGGGGTATACTTTTGTAAACATTGCAGGGTTGGGCATCGCCTTTGCCTGCAGCATACTCATTTTTTTATTCTGTTCTTTCCAATTATCATTCGATAATTTTCATACAGATAAACACCGTATTTTTCAACCGTATTTTAATTTCAGCACAAAAGAGGGAATCAAAAAAAACGGCGGAATGTGTTTTCCCTTTGCTCCAAATTTAAAAGCAGAATACCCCGAAGTTGAAAAGGCTGCACGGATAATAAATGTTGCCGGCATTGTACGGTATAAAGATAAAGTGTATGAAAATTTTGTAAATGGTACGGATGAAGACCTGCTGGATATGTTTAGTTTTCCATTGGTTACCGGCAGCAAATCCTCCGCCCTTAACGGCCTAAGCAATATCATCATTACCCAGACCACAGCAAAAAAAATATTCGATACCGAAAATCCGATGGACAAAACCATCCAGGTGCAGATAGATCATCAATGGCAAAATTTTATTGTATCAGGAGTATTAAAAGATTATCCTGAAAATTCTTCCATACGTTTTGAGTCATTTGTAAGAATAGAAAATGCACCAGGATATACCAATCTTCAAAACAACTGGGGTGCATACAATCATTATGCTTACCTTAAACTAAAACCATCGGTATCGGCAATGGCCTTTCAAAATAAAGTGCAACCATTTTTTGAAAAATATTTTAAAACAAATGTTGACGACGCAAAAAAAGAAGGTATAACGCCTGATAAGAATGGCCATTATACCAGCCTCGGTTTGCTACCATTAAAACAAATTCATTTTGCGACAGATATTCTGGGTGACGGTGCAGCAAAAGCATTAATCTATACCATGATGAGCATCGCACTGGTAATTCTGCTGATCGCCAGTTTTAATTTCATCAACCTCAGTATTGCATTGTCCATTACCAGGGCAAAAGAAATGGGTGTACGCAAGTCGTTGGGCGCACAAAAAAAGCAGGTGTTTTACCAGTTGTTTGGCGAATCTTTCCTGGTGTTTTTTATGGGCTGGCTCATAGGCATCACTGCGGCGGCAGTGCTGTTGATGCAGGCCGCAACAATTTTTAAAGTCAACATGTCACTGGCCTTTATTTTTCAGCCACAAATTATTGCGTTGCAACTGGCAGGGTTCTTTTTTATTACGTTGCTTGCAGGTGGCTATCCTGCATGGTCAGTCAGCCGTTTCAATACTGTTGAGATATTAAAAGGTAAGATATCATTAAAGCGTCCCGGCCTTTTGCGCAATACCATTATCATCACCCAGTTCACCATCGCCTGCCTGCTGATTTGTTGCACTATTATAATTTCGCAGCAAACGGCTTACCTGCGTAAAATACCACTGGGTTTTAATAAAGAACAAATCATCAGCATACCGGTTACCAATGAAGACAATGGAAATTTAGTATTGCAAAAATTCCGGCAGGCATTGGCCAGCCAAACCGGCATTGTTAGTGTTACCGGCAGCGATATCAATATCGGTAAGGGGCTTGATAACAGAACTTCCCGTGCAACAATTGGTTTTGAGTACAATGGTAAAAACGTAAACACAGACTGGCTTAGGGTAGATTTTGATTACCTTAAAACGCTGGACATTCCATTGCTGGCCGGTCGTGATTTTAGCAGGCAATTTTCAACAGATACTTCTGAAGCGGTGATAATAACACAAAGCATGGCAGAGGCGATTGGCGAAAAAAATGCGGTAGGAAAATTTTTATGGCCCGATAGCAGCCAGGCAAAATTACAGGTTATCGGTGTAATTCCTGATTTTCATTTGTACTCCCTCAAAAATAAAATGGCGCCTGTTACGCTCAACATTTTTCAGCAATCAAACCTTAATTATGTTTTTGTAAAAGTGCTTCCGCAAAATATGGAAAGCAGCATGAAGTTGATAAAAGATCTATACAAAGACATCGCTCCCAACAGTGTGTTTAAAGCGTCTTTTATGGATCTGAATGTAGATAAATGGTTTACCGAAGACCAGATGATAGGCAAGGTAATCGGCGCTTCTTCTTTTGTTTCCATCCTTTTATCCTGCATGGGTTTGTTTGCCATTGCCTGGTTAATCATCCAGCAGCGAACCAAAGAAATTGGAGTACGAAAAGTATTGGGTGCAGGTATTTCAACCATACTATTACTGCTGTCGAAAGACTATTTAAAACTGGTATTGGTGGCCATTGTAATAGCTTCCATTGGAGCCTTGTTTTTGATGAACGCCTGGTTAAAAACTTTTCCTTATAAGATCAATATTGAGTGGTGGGTATTTGCACTGATGGCAGTTTTATCAATAACAATTGCAGTACTAACAGTAGGTTATCAAAGTATCAGGGCAGCATTGATGAACCCGGTGAAGAGTTTGAAGGTGGAGTAAAGCCCCCTAAATCCCCAAGGGCGACTTTGAAACAGTTCAATGATTGAGTAAATAAAGAAATGGGAGGATAAAGTTTAATCAAAAAAATGATGTTCTAAACAACTAAAGAAACATCAATATAGCAGAGTCAAACTCCCCTCTCCTTTGGATAGGGGCTGGGGGTGAGGTCAAACGAAAACATAAAAACAACCAACATGCTACAACATTATTTCAAAATAATTTTCCGCAATTTATGGAAAAGTAAATTGTACAGTGTAATCAACATCACCGGTCTGGCGCTGGGTTTAACCTGTTGTATGCTGATTGTGTTGTACAATAAAGATGAAGTAAGTTTTGATCAGTTTCATCAAAATAAAAATCAGATTTTCAGGGTTGTTGCAGAGATGAATAATGGTAACGAACCGCCACATAAGCTGGGAATCAGCAATAGCCCTGTAGGCCCGGCTTTTAAAGAAGACATACCGGAAGTGCAAAGCTTTGTGCGCTTGCAGTCAGATCAGTTTATTATCAAAAAAGGCAACACTACTTTTAACCAGGAAGCAATAAGGGTTGATACCAATTTTTTTAAAGTGTTTACTTTCCCATTGGTTGCGGGTGACCCGGCAACATCGCTTAAAGACCCGAACGCTGTTATACTTACTGAAGAAACCGCCCAAAAATATTTTGGCACAACAGACGTGATTGGTAAAACGCTCGACTTTAAAGTGGATGAAAAATTTGAGCCCAGGATTATAACAGGCGTTGTAAAAAAGTCGCCGCAAAACTCATCGATACGATTTGAGGCATTGGTGCCATTTACCGATAAAAGTACAGAGTGGATGGGCTTTTACCTGAATACTTTTGTAGAGCTGGATGCGGCTGCTGATTATAAAAAGGTAGCTGTAAAATTAGATAAGGTTTTTCTCAGCAGGGCTGCTTCAGAGTTGAAAGACCTGAAAGAAAAATTTGATTTTAAAGGATCTGTACATTACAGCCTGCAACCATTTACGCAAATACATCTTGATCCATCTTACGAAACAGTAAATGGCGTAACAGATGGCAGCAGGCCAATGTACAGCTACATCCTGAGCGGTATTTCATTTTTTATTTTACTGATTGCCTGCATCAACTTCGTTAACTTAACAGTAGTCCATTCAATAAAAAGAGGAAAAGAAATTGGCGTAAGAAAAGTAATGGGAGGGTTAAGGCAACAACTGACCCGGCAGTTTTTAGGAGAGTCTTTTTTACTGGGTTTTATTGCATTTACCCTGGCAATTGTGCTAACCATTTTACTGCTTCCTTTGTTTAATGAACTCGCCAATAAACAACTAAGTTTTGGTTATTTGCTGGATGTAAAATTGATAGTTGTGTATGCAGCCTTATTTATCATTACGAGCTTTTCTGCAGGCTTTTATCCTGCAATAGTTTTAAGCCGTTTT
>JAYUBR010001144.1:0-3659 GCA_043740775.1 Ferruginibacter sp.
ATTTCCAAAAAATCACCATCCAAAAGCGTAAGGGAAGCACAAATAAAACAAACGGCAGCACAAACCCTTAAAGCAAGCCTCAATACAATCTGGTTTCAAAAAAATGAAGGTCAATTTGGTAACACAGATGTTTTATATGGTTTCCGCACTTCTTTCGGTTCAATGGGAATATTTAATAACAAGCTAAGAGTAGTTACACAACAGACTGCAGATTCAAAAAAAACCGGCAAGCAAATAGTTGATATTACATTTCCCGGATCAATGCCAAAATGGACGGTAGTGCCTGGTAAAGATGCCGATGTAAAAGGTTCATATAATACCAGATGCGGTACAATTAATGCCCCGATATTTAATGAGATAACCCTTAAAAATGTATACCCTGGAATTAACCTTCGTTTATACTCCGGCGAAAATGGTGCGCTTGAATTTGACTGGCTTGTTGCACGGGCTGATGAATATAAAAAAATACGAATAAATTTTACCGGCCAGGACAGCATTACGATTAATAAGAAGGGAGATATCGTAATTGATATGAGGTATGACGATATGAAGATAGTTATACCGGAAACCTACCAGTTAATCAATGGCCGTAAAAAACTTTTTGCAACCGGTATGATACCCCTTAATGAAAAAAATACTTTTCAGTATGATATTGCCGGAAATATTAATCCAAATCTTCCATTGGTGATAGATCCGGTTATGATGTGGTCCACATACATGCACAACAATACCAGCACTTTTGACGAATACCTATACACCATTGCGGTGAATACGGCAAGTGAAGTATATGCCTGCGGCCTGACAAACGAAGCTATCAGCAGTACTTATATGAGCGGCGTTGCTCCAGGCTTTTTAAGCACTTATAACTATGCTCTGAATGGGTCCGGTGCGGAACAGTCTGTAATTTTATACCGCTTAAACCCAAAAGGAACGGCCATTACAGCATGGACTTATACCGGGCAAACAACCAATATACCAGTAGCAATTGGAATCTTTCCCAATAACAGGATTTTGGTAGTATACCAGACAGATACTGTACAAATTTTTTCTGCCGATCTTACCATCATGTATTTTAATAATCTGATTGCTGCCAATGCAGGTGATATAAATTATCAGTCACAGGCAATCATAGATAATGATGTATTTTATCTTGGCGGTGTTGCGGGAACTTCATTGCCAGTTTCATTAATACCTGCCACTGCACCAGACCCGCTCTTTTCCAAAGCTGAAGGGGTAATTTTACGTATCAAAAATGCAAGCACTACACCTGTTGCTGAATGGGGCACTTATGTTGGTGGATCCACCGCAGAAACTTTCACTGCTATTACCGCAACGCCGGATAAAACAAAGATTGCATTTGCAGTACATGCAGCCAGTACAGGC
Source organism: Ferruginibacter sp. (assembly GCA_043740775.1). Classification (GTDB taxonomy): domain Bacteria; phylum Bacteroidota; class Bacteroidia; order Chitinophagales; family Chitinophagaceae; genus Ferruginibacter. The sequence goes on from JAYUBR010001144.1 coordinate 1,384, forward strand.
ACCGGTTATCCTACATTGGTGAATGCTGTAGACAATACCTCTGCAGGCAGCGAATTATTGATTGGCGTGATTCCCGTTGGACAACCAACCTCATTTGATGTATTTTCTTATTTGGGCGGAAGTTCAAATGAAGGAAGGGTATCTAACCAAACCAATGCAGCATTGGTTGCCGCTGATAATAATTATTTTTATGTAGCTGGCAATACCACTTCTACCGATATGCCTGGTACAACCGGATCTGCCCAACCAGCCCATGGTACAAATACTAATATTGCTGATCAGTTTTTATCACAGATACCATTAAATGGCAGTGCAGGTACTGGTTTCATCACTACCTATAATGGCGGAGACTCAAGTGACATTGTTGGTGGCCTTGTTATAGATCTGCGTACGCATGATGTATTGCTTTTTGGCACTTCCGAATCTATCAATTTTCCAGTGTACAATGCTTCCGCTTACAGTCCTTTTTACCAGGCAATTCATGGAAGTACAGCTGCAGGAAAATTAGATATTACTTATACTGTATTTGCCAATGGGCTTGCTTCACGAAAATTTTCCACCTTTATCGGCGGAGATCACAATGATTATCTTGGAAGCACAGGAAAGCTTCAGGGAACAGGTCATTTTCAATACAATATCACCAATGGGTTTACCTATATCGGCACAACAATCCACTCAGATCAAACTACCATTCCTCCACAATGGATGACCAGTATTCCTGGTTTTGACAAGAGTATCCCACCAGCCACTCTGGGTAAAGACAATCATTTTATTTTTGCCATGAGTCCCAGCACTTCTGATTTTGGAGATGCTCCGGCAACTTATGATGCAGGTACACCAGCCAATTCAGCCGTTTCTTTTTTTGATCTTCGCATTGGTGATGAACTGGATGCCGAAGAGGGACCCAACAGTTCTGTTTTGGCTGACGGAGATGACCTTTTAAATTCTGGTTCTACTGACGATGAGGATGGTGTGGGCTCTTTATCAACCATCAATTCGGGTGCTACCAGTTATTCCGTCACAGTTTCTGTGTTTAATAATACAGGTGTCGGGGTAAACCTTTGTGGCTGGATAGATACCAATGGCAATGGTATTTTTGATACCAATGAATACGCCACGATAAATGTACCCAATAGTGCAATCCAGCAATATGTTGCATTAAATTTTACAGGACTCCCACCTTTTTTCACTGTTTCAGGATTTACATATTTGCGCCTGCGCATAGCAAATGTTACTATGACAGCTGCTGATGCTACAGGTGCGTTCGGCAAAGGAGAAGTAGAAGACCATCTTGTATTACAAAACCTGGTGCTGCCTTTGTTACTCCAAAAATTTACAGCCATTCAGCAGGATGAAAATGTGCTGCTTAACTGGACAGTAAATAAATCAAACAATGTACAACAATACGAAATACAACATAGCAACAGCATTGAACAATTCAACAACCTGGGAAGCACTGTTACAGATGGCAAAAGAAATTATAGCTGGCTGCACAACACACCCGTAACCGGCGTTAATTATTACCGTTTAAAACTTATTTGTACAGATGGAACAGTAAAGTATAGTAGCATACAAAAAGTAAATTTTACCAAAAACGCTTCAGTGTCTGTTTATCCCAATCCTGTCTCGGGTATCCTGAATATTAATATTACGGGCATAATGTTAAATAAACCAGCCTCAATCAGTTTTTTATCTATTGATGGAAAAATTTTAAGCCAGAAAAAAATAGCTGCGTTAAATCAACTTGAAAGTATAGATGTTAGCCTTTATCCGCAGGGAGAATACCTTTTGAAAATTACATGCGGCAATAAAGTGGTAGTGAAAAAAATAAATGTAACAGAGTATTAATTTTTTCGCCATATAAATAATCGTGCTGTTAAATTGAATAGTACAAATTGCCGGGATTTGTAACCCCGGCAATTTTTTTTACTTTATCGCTAACCATCCGTTTTTTTATCCTCAATTTCATAAATAACCAGCAATGATCATCATAATCCGGGGAGTAAATTCTGCACCCTGAAATTAACTGGTAATATTTTTTTCTTTCTTTTTACTTTCCCCAAATATTATGTTAATATATTCCACTTCAAAAAAAATGATTAAATTGAAAGACATTTTAAATCAAGTATATGAAGCATATTGTTACTATCCTTTTTTGCATCCTGTTTGTATTGCCTGTGATAGCACAAAATGAGGCGGCACAAAAAGGTGAGCCTGATCCCTCAAAAAAAATATTGATTGTAGAAACAGCCTGCGGCGAATGCAGACTCGGCCTG
>JAYUBR010001145.1:0-3653 GCA_043740775.1 Ferruginibacter sp.
AGTTGTCGCATCAAATTTTAGCCAGAATTATTTATCTACTTTAGATGTTAAGGTTTTTATTGAAAATTTTTCGTCAATCTTTAAGCGTGGGAGAGCAAAACAGATTGCTGAATTTTTTGAGTTGATTGAAAATGTAAAATTTGTACGGGAGCTTCTTAATAATACCATTGATTATACTTATGAGAGTTACAAGGATAATAATAAGCTATACTGTGTATTACATCTTTCCAAAAGCCAATATTTAAAAGTGTTTTATGGCAAACCCTATCAAATTCATTACGATAACTTTCTACCAACCGGTAGTAAGCAGCAATGTCTCTGATCTCAGGATTGTGTTTAAATGAAGCTTTTAAATACATGGACCACAAAGCTAAAACTAGCTGCTGGTTTACGAACACCCCCCTGTGTACTACAAATTGAAATACTGCTTTATGGCTGGTCTAAAAAAATTATTACTGAAGGGGGGTACGGATAAAACACTGTCGAAGCGTGAAATTATTTTGAAAAAATTAAAAATTTAACAGTTGACAGCCTCTTTGCTGCAACAGGGGTTAATCCAAAAATATGCTAGTATAAATTCGTTTTATCAAAAGGTAACAATCAACTATAAAATTAATAATTAGGATTCTGTACTAGGTTTGGTTTACCACCAACATTACTCAAGTCAATTTGAATTTGCGGGATTGGATAAATTTCTGTTTTTCCCTTTTTAAAAGTAGCACCCAAAAATATAACCGGGTTAAATTTAGGCACCTTTAATTCATGTTGAATATAGGCGTTTAAAACATCGCTCATATACCCTGTGCCATTGTCATAACGCTGTAGATCGAAAAAACGATGCCCTTCCATACCTAACTCTAACCGTCTTTCAAAACGTACAGCTTCTCTTGCATAGCTTTGCCCTTTTGCTGTAAACTGGCCATTGTATAATCCTATTTTATAATTAGCAGCTGCTATGTTTGTAAAGCCTTTAGTTGGGTTATTATTATCAACATACGTGTGTACCCAACCTGTAGGATCTGCCGCCCTCGCTCTTACTAAATTAACGTAAGTTTCTGCCTGGGAAAGGCTACCAATTTCTACTTCACATTCAGCAGCCCATAATATTACATCTGCAAAACGTATTACATTATAGTTGTTTGAAGAAGCCTGACCAGGAGCCCAACCTCCACCATTATCACTTGTAGCGGCTTGTTGCGCATTGTAGTAAACATTTTTTATCGGACTGTATGGGCCACCTTCATCTTGAGTAGTAATGTAAGATTTACCCGGATGAATACCCCAATCCAGATATGGAATTCCTCTACGGCCAACCGTCCAGTCTAACCTGCTATCAACAGGTTCTGCAGTAGCTGTAAACGGGTCACTGGAAACTAACCCCTGGTCGTTTTTTAGATCTGCATTATTGTAAGAATCAAATAAGGGCAGGCCTGTTGCCGCATCTGTTTTAAAAGCATTTACAAAACTAAATGAAGGTTGAAAAAAACCACAACAGGTGGCAGGCCCGCCAGCAGGAAAGTTTAAGAGATCGCCGCTATTACCATTTAAACCATTTGCGCCATCGTGCACAGTAAATTGCACAGCAAAAACTGATTCAGAACCATTTTTTGTTGAGGGGTTAAAATTATCAGCATAATGCCCTAATTGATATTTTACACCACTTGAGTTTACACCATTGGTGATAATATCCTTAAGCACCACATTAGCTACGGTATATTTATGTTGAAACATATAAGTTTTGGCCAAAAAAGATTTGGCTGCCCAAACATTTGCACGCCCTGGTTGGGGTTGCGTATTGGGCAAAACTGAAATAGCAGCCTGAAAATCGGCTTCAATTTTAGGCCATATTGGTTCTGTATTAGCAATATTACCGTTACCGGCGCTATAGGTTACTGTCTCATCAATAAAAGGAATATTCTTATAGATTTTGGCTGCTTCTAACAAATAAAAACCTCTTAAAAATCGAGCCTCTGCACTAATTTGCTTAGATTGATTATCTGTTAAAGAACCATCTTTTACTAATGGCAATATCCTTAACACATCGTTTGCACGCTGCACTCCGGCATATAAAGAGATCCATTTATCATTTAAATAAGTATTTACTGGTGTAGTATTGTAAGATTCCATACTGGCAATTTCTGGCTGATCGTAAGATACCGACCCTTTATGTGCATCATCACCAACAACACTTCCATAAATCCAGTTACTTGCAGCTTGCGTCCACTGGCGTACACCATCATTGGGTACGGCAGGGTTATAACCTCTTAATAAAGAATAGGCGCCAACTAACAAACCATCAACTCCTGCCTTGGTTGCCAGTACTTCATTGCTTAATACACCTGTAGGAGGAATTACTAATTCTCGCTTACAAGATATACCTATGGTTATAGTTGTGAGGATACAGCAAACAAAAAATATTATATTTTTTTTCATAAATTTATTTTTACAATTATTTATTAAAGTGTCACATTTAATCCAAAAATGATTTTTCTTTCGTTGTTAGGATAGTTACCATAATCAACACCAAAACCTGCACTTTGCTGATTAGGCCCTAGGTTAGAAGAAGAAGGGGTTAATTCAGGATCTAAACCACTGTATTTGGTTAAGGTAAATGCATTTACTACCTGTATATAAATATGTAATTTATTTAAGCCCGCTTTTTTAATTATTGATGGAAGAAATGAATAGCCTACATTAATATACCGGCATTTAAGAAACGACCCATCTTCCATACTCCAGGAATTTATAACACTGTAGGTACTAAAATTGGATGCTGCTGAGGCGATGGGATATTTTGGATTTAGATTATCGGGTGTCCAGGAGCTATTAACCTGATTGAGCGTTAGACCCGGCCTGTATGCCATAACTTTATTGCCTTGTGAACCATAAGTAAACATAGAAAAATCGAAATTTTTATAACTAACCCCTAGGTTTAAACCTGCAGTAAAATTTGGATTGGGGTTGCCAAAAAAAGTACGATCATCTGGTGTTATTTTTCCATCCTTGTTAACATCTTCATATTTAAATACTCCCGGTGCTGCATCCTGTTGTTTAGGCGAACGGGTAACGTCATCTGCATCTTTAAAATAACCTATAACCTCATATCCAAAAAAAGATCCTACAGGATGACCTACCTGGTTTCTTGAGTAATAGCCTCTTGACGAATAGGATGCATCAAAGTAATCTCCGGGCACGGCAACCACTGTATTTTTATAGCTCGTAAAATTTAATCCAATATTATACTTAAAATCTTTGCCTGCTTTGCCGTGATAATTTACAACAGCATCTATCCCTTTGTTTTCGATATTACCAATATTTACAAACGGAGAAGCCGCTGCACCATAAGTTGCTAAAAGTGGTTGCTGAAATAACAATCCGCTAATTGATTTTTTATAATATTCTATGGTAAAATCTACAGTGTTATTAAAAAGAGTTGCATCTAAACCTACGTTAAAAATTTTATCACTTTCCCAATGCGTTTTTGTATTGCCCAACTGAACCTGATAAAATCCGTTAACTAATGTAGTACCATTAAATGAATAGGCGCCGGTTGCCGGCCCAGAACTATAGGTTGAGTAAGCATTGCTGCCCGGTACATTTGCTTTAGAACCTACGGTACCAAGACTACTGCGAAGTTTAAGGTCGTTTATCCA
>JAYUBR010001146.1:0-3647 GCA_043740775.1 Ferruginibacter sp.
CAGCAACAATACCCGCGAATAGTTTTTTTCCTTTACACCAAAAAAAGTAAAGATGATGATGAACACAAAAATATTATCAATAGAAAGCGACCATTCCAAAAGATAAGCAGAAAGAAAAGATATTGCATCCGGCTTACCAGTACCACCCTGATTGCTGAACCAGATAAATATACAAAAAGCCAGCGATAAAAGTACCCAGAACATGGTTTGCACCAAGGCTGTTTTTATGGTAATTACCTGGTTTTTTTTACTCAATAATCCAAGATCAAAAATCAGCGCCACTACAATTACCACACAAAAAATCAAGTATAAAAATCCACTATTGCTCATATTATTGTTTAGTATATTTTCTTTTACGCCACCATTGGTAGCACAATCCAAATAAGCACACCAGCAATATTGGAGCCACTATATTTATCATTTGCCAGAGAGATCGTTGAGTAGTTGTTTTTTGAACATCCAACAAACGGAGTGTATAATCTTTGGCTCTTGCATCCAGGATATTATTTTTATCAGCAAGATATTCGGTACAATTCAAAAAGAAATCTTTGTTGGCGTATTGAATGTTAGTGTATTTATTCGTCCCCATGGGCAACGGTCCAATTGATTCAGATACCTGGTTTAACACCACATCAGCATCTGCTACCACAATTACTTTACCGGGTATTATACTTTGTTTTAAAAATTCAAGGCTATCTGTTTTTAAAGCATCCAGTTGCGCCTGGCTTACCCGATTGGCAAACATGCTTACAAAATTCCCCTCCAGCAAAACAGCAACAGGAATATTTTTACGGTTGAACCGTGAAACATCTTCTACAGTTTGCAGGCTATTCAATTGAATTCTTGCAGGTGTTGGCAATGTGTATGCACTGGCGGAAGAAGATAATAAAATTGTTTTGGTGATACCTGCTGCCTCAACAGTATCAATGGAATTTACAAACTGCCCTAATACATCGGCCTGGTTTTTTACGATGACATTATCCGAACCCGGCTGAAGTAAAGGTGCATACGGCCAGGGCAGCAATTGCTTTTGGCTTTGTCCTCCAACCGATCCAACTTCCACAGGTATTTTATCGCAGTGCTTGTCCACAAGCAGATCCGTATTAATCCTTACTCCAAATTTAAACAACAGGTCACTTAAATTAAGATCCCTTGAATAAGCAATTAGTTCGCCGTTTTTAAGACTATCTCTTTCTGCATACAATACATCCATAAAAAATAAAAGCCTGCCTCCATTCATTACATACTGATCCATTTTAAATTTATCATCATCTGTAAATTTTTCTGTAGGTTTTACTATTACAATTGCTGCATACTCCGGATTTAAAAAGGGCTGTGTTCTTACATTCACCGTATCCACAATAAAGTTTTTTCCCAGGGTTTCAAAAACATCATGCACTGGTGCAAATCCATAAGGCGGCTCACCGTTACCATACGCATAAGCAACAACGGGTACCTCTTTTTGTGTTAGTTTTTGAATGGCATTGGCAAACTTAAACTCCAGTAATGCTTCGGCACTGTTTAAAGACTGCTTGTCTAAAATATCATCTGACTTAAAAACATTTTTTTGCACCTGTCCCTGTAAAAGATCTATCGCAATTACTTTACCACCATACTTTATAACAGCACCAGGAAAAATTTGGCGTTGTGTTTTTCCCTCACCTTCTTTAATCTGTACCTGTTGATTGGTGGGGCGCAATCCCATACTAATTAAAGAATAGAATACATTAGCTTTGGCAGAATCATCCAGCCCCTCTCCTGGTATTTCAAATTGGTATTGAATTTTATTGCCTCCATAATTCTTAAAATTTTCAAGCAATTCCCTGGTGCTGTTAGACAGTTTTTTGAACTCTGATTTTACATCTCCAGCCAGCAACACAGTAATATTAACCGTGCTGTCTAAATTTTTTAATATTGTTTGGGTGGAGGTAGAAAGGGTAAATCTTCTTTCATTTGTAAAATCAATGCGGCTATGAAATTTTGATCCCAGCCAGTTAATAAATACCAGCAATAAAATTGTTAAGGGTAACCAGGCTTTACTATTGACTATTTTTTGAATTATTGGTTTCATAAAGGATTGCTTATCTTTTACGCAGGTTTTGCACGGTGGTTAAAAGAAATAGAAAAATGAGACTTAAAAAATATAACAAGTCTCTGCTGTCTAACAAACCGCGGCTCATACTTCGGTAATGAAAATCAATACCTGCCATTTCAATATAATAATCTGCCCGCCCCTGAAACAGGGGTAGTTTACTTACTGCATTAAAACCAAAGTAAAACAGCAGGCATACAAATGCACTCACTAAAAAAGCTACAACGGCGTTATGGGTAAAACTACTGCAACACAGGCTGATGGCGGCAAATACGGCTGCGAGTAAAAACAATCCAATATAACTGCCTGCTATTCCTCCGCTGTCGATACTACCTGCTGCACTTAAACTTTTAATGGTAAAAATGTAGATGAATGTTGGCACAATTACAAAAAGCAATACAACTAATACAGCAATATATTTACCCATCACTATTTGCCAATGCGACAATGGTTTGGTTTGTAAAATTTCAAAGGTACCTGTTTTAAATTCTTCGGCGAGTGAACGCATGGTAAGGGCAGGCACTAAAAAAATCAGTATCCAGGGAGACAGTTCAAAGAACTTATCCAATGAGGCATAGCCAAAATCGAAAATATTGCTGTCTTTTAAAACAAATAAAAAGATGCCATTCACGAACAAAAATAAAATGATGGAAATATAGCCGGTAAGGCTGCTGAAAAACTGGTGTAATTCTTTTTTACAAATACTCAACATTGGCATAAAATTGCTGCAATTTACTACTTAGCCAATTACAAATATGTTTTTAAATGAATTGAAAAATATTTTAAGTTGGCATGGGAACGAACGCTCTTACTATTCAATAAGTTATTTGCACTTGTATTGATACTAAAAAACATTGAATGGCAAAATCAATCAATAAATGGTATATATCACTGTCTGAATAAAATAAAATGTAAAAAAAATATTTTTTCGTGCAGCACTTTAAAAACAGTCGGTGTCATTGTAAAAGATAAGTTAATAAATAAATTGAATTTTTAGCTTGTCTCTTACCAATAACATAAAAGCTTAGAGAAAAAATTATTACAAATAAGTCGTTTACCAAAACCGACTGCACAGTCCCGCTTTACGGCGGGATTTTTTTTATGGATTATTTTATGGGATGCATCTTAGCAAAAAACTTCAATATGAAAAAAATTATTACGATGGTAACTGTCAGTATATTTGCCGGACAGTTAATGGCTCAGACTACCAAAAAATTAGCTCCACCTCCACCACCGTCGGCACCCCCAAAAGTTGAGACGGTAAAAGCACCTCCACCACCACCGCCGGCTCCACCGGTAAAAGAAATAAATAAATTATCGCCACCACCACCACCGCCCAAACCACCAAAAGTGCACAAAGAACAGGTACATTTTGTGGCTCCAAAAATTGTAAAAGATAAAGAAAATTAAACCGTTAAAATAGTACTAACAACAAAGCCCGTTTCTGAATGAAACGGGCTTAAAAACATTAAAAGAAAACCAAATTAAACCGCAAAACTTTCTCCGCAACCACAACTTCTGCTTGCATTGGGGTTATTAAAATAAAACCCTTTGC
>JAYUBR010001147.1:0-11668 GCA_043740775.1 Ferruginibacter sp.
TTTCTTTTGAAATTTTACCTCCGCTAAAGGGTAAAACTATTCAATCAATTTATAACCATTTAGACGCTTTAATGGAGTTTAAACCTTCATGATAATCTAAATATCTGCAAACATACTTAAGTACCCATAAAGCACAAACTGCTGTTAAATATAAATCGCCAACAGCCCTTATTTTGGTTTACATTAATTTTGTTATAAACATACGATTTTGAGTTTAACCATACAAACAAAAAACCTGGTAAAAATTTACGGCAGCCGCACGGTTGTTGATAAAGTTTCTTTTACCGTAAAACAAGGAGAAATTGTTGGATTGCTGGGACCAAACGGAGCAGGAAAAACCACTTCCTTTTATCAGGTGGTGGGTTTGGTAAAGCCAGATGAAGGAGAAGTTTTTTTAAACGATATCAATATTACCCGACTGCCCATGTATAAAAGGGCAAAAATGGGTATTGGCTATTTGCCGCAGGAAGCCAGCATATTCAGAAAGCTAAGTGTAGAAGATAATATTAAAGCGGTGCTTGAGATGACCAAGCTAAGCAAGCAGGAGCAAAAAGAAAAGCTGGAAGTTTTACTGGATGAATTTAGGTTGCAGCTGGTAAGAAAAAATAATGGCGATACCCTCAGTGGCGGCGAAAGAAGAAGAACGGAAATAGCCAGGGCACTGGCCGTTGACCCTAAATTTATTTTATTGGATGAACCCTTTGCCGGTGTTGATCCCATTGCAGTAGAAGATATTCAGGCTATTGTTGCCCGCTTAAAATTCAGGAATATCGGGATTTTAATAACCGATCATAATGTAAATGAAACCCTTTCTATATGCGACAGAGCCTACCTTTTAATTGATGGAAAAATATTTAAACATGGTACCGCCGAAGAGCTGGCCGGCGATGAACAGGTAAGAAGATTGTACCTCGGCAGAAATTTTGAATTAAAAAGAAAAGACTATTTGCATGAAGATGCCAGGAATGCTTTGGATGCTATACCAGTTATTCCCGAAACTTTAAAAGGAATATAAATTCTTTAACTGTTTTTTATTTTTATAATTAATTGTTTGATTGGTGCCAATTTTTTAAGGGCGTGTCCGCCGTGGTGTACCGGGATATCCGCTGCAATCTTTTTTTCGTGCCTCAAAAAAGTATTTCCGCTGCTATCCCTCACGCTGGTACGCCTCCGAAAATTTTGGGTACACACTTTTTTAATTGTAATATCCATAATTTGGAAAAGCTTTATCAAACCAAACGATGAGCAAATAAAATACAAATACCAAAAATGAAATAGATAAAATTATACTTACCATGAATGGTAATGGATCTTTATAATATGGCTTTTTTGAATTAATGTATACTTCTTTTTTTAAAATCCTCCAAAACAATTTCATCAATAAACAAGTCAGAACAGGTGTAAAAATTACTATGAAACTGATTAAGAAAATTATAAGAAAAAATTCTCCTAACATTGCAGCTTGTAATAGTACCATATTGTTGGTGAATTAATTTTTTGTCTTTTTCGAAAGAATTGCAAACTCCTTTTGAATTCAATATCCTACAACCCCTTCCCATTTATTATTCCCAACATTTCATCATGTATTTTTCCATTGGTAGCCAATAAGTGTGGCTGGTAAACAGAATAATAATTACCTGCAAAATCAGTTATTTTTCCACCTGCTTCTTCTACCATTAAAAAGCCTGCAGCACTATCCCAGGCTTGTAATTTGTGTTCGTAAAAACCATCAAACCTGCCGCAGGCTACCCAGCACAAATCAATAGCGGCACTACCCAAACGCCTAACCGGAACTCCTTTGCGGATCAATTTTTCAAAAACCTGCAATGGCCCGTTCGGCGTGTCCAGGTACGTGTAAGGAAAGCCGGTAACCAGACAACTATTTACTACGGCTGTTTTATTACTGATAGTTATCTTTTCATCATTTAAGGTTGCGCCCATGCCTTTTTCGGCAAAATAAAACTCATTCATTAAAGGGTTGTAAACGGCTCCCATTATTATTTTTCCATTGTGTTCCAACCCAATGCTGATGCAGCAAATAGGGATACCGTTGGCAAAATTGATCGTGCCATCAATGGGATCAATGATCCATTTATAGCTGCTGTCCATCACAATTTCACCCGCTTCTTCACTTAAAATAAAATGATCGGGAAAATCATTTTTAATGATGTCAAAAATAGCTTTTTCAGATGCATGATCGGCTTCCGTTACAGGATTATTGATGCCTTCTTTATTGGTAATTTTAAAATCACCGTTAAAAAAACGTACCAGTTCCTTTGCGCCGGCTTCTGTTGCCTTTAGTAAGGTATTTTTTATCATGCTGCAAAGATAGGAAGAGAAAAGCCCCCTAAATCCCCCAGGGGGGACTTTTGAAGAGCTTAATGCTGGGGGCTTGAATTCATTTTTTCAAAAACTAAAGACTCAACTTTAAAAAACAAAACAGGATCTGCATTTCGTGCAGATCCTGTTTTGTAAATATCCTGTAATTGTTACACGCTCAAAAAGTCCCCCTGGGGGATTTAGGGGGCTTGCTTCTACCCATTCAAACTACCCATCATTTGTTCAGGATATCTTAAACCCTGTGCGGCATCTTTTGGAAAAACAGCATCAATAGTGTTCAGTTCATCTTTGCTAAATTGAACATTTAATGCACCCACGTTTTCTTCTAAATATTTGATGCGTTTAGTACCGGGAATGGGAAATAGAAAATCGCCCTGTGCCATTACCCAGGCCAGTGCCAGTTGAGATGGAGTGCTTCCTTTTTGTTTGGCGATGTCTTCAATCTTTTTTACCAGCTCAAGATTCTTTTTAAAATTTTCTCCCTGGAACCTTGGTGAAAACCGCCGGTAGTCAGTGGCATCAAAATCTTCAAAAGATTTTATCTGCCCGGTTAAAAAACCCCTTCCCAGCGGACTGTATGGAACAAACGCAATGCCCAGTTCTTTACACACCGGTAAAATTTCTCCTTCAGGATCACGGGTAAATAAAGAGTATTCGCTTTGTACTGCAGATACAGGGAAAGTGGCATGCGCCCTGCGTAGTGAGGCTGCAGATACTTCAGATAAACCAATCCCCTTTATTTTTCCAGCCGTTACCAGCAGCCCCATGGCACCAACTGTTTCTTCAATTGGTGTTGCAGGGTCTACCCGGTGTAAATAATACAGGTCAATTACTTCGGTGTTCAATCGCTTTAAACTTCCCTCGCAGCTTGATTTTACATAATCAGCTTTGCCGCTGAAACCACGACGGGTGGGATTTGAAGGATCTCTTAAAATTCCAAATTTTGTAGCCAGTGTAATTTCGTTGCGGATACCCTTTAAAGCTTTGCCCACCAATTCTTCATTAATATACGGGCCATACATATCTGCAGTATCCCAAAACGTTACACCCAGTTCAAAAGCCCGGTACAGTGTTTTAATAGATTCTTCATCATTTCTAGCACCATAAAACTCACTCATCCCCATACAGCCGAGACCCAGTTGCGAAGTAGTTAACCCTTGCGAGCCTAATTTTTTAATTTGCATAATGTTATTTTTTGTAAAGTTATTATTGCATTGGTAACAATGAGCGCTAATTGCCGCACAATGTTGAATTTTGAATAGTGCCATAAAAAATCGTATTTCGTACACTTAAATAAAATCTTTTGCAACTCTCTGTTATTATAGTCAATTACAATGTTAAATATTTTACAGAGCAATGTCTGTACAGCCTTGTAAAAGCCTGTAAAAACCTGGAGGCAGAAATTATTGTAGTGGACAATAATTCAACAGATGACAGTTATAACTTTTTCAACAATAAGTTTGCCAACGTACATTTTATCTGGAACAAAGAAAATGAAGGCTTCTCCAAAGCCAATAATTTCGGGCTGCGGCATGCAAGTGGCCAGTACATTTTGTTTTTAAATCCCGATACCCTTTTACCCGAAGATTGCCTTGAAAAATGCCTTGACTTTTATTGCGCACAAAATAATATCGGTGCAATGGGCATACGGATGGTTGATGGCGAAGGCAATTTTTTAAAAGAAAGTAAAAGAAGTTTTCCTTCTGTTTCAACCTCTTTTTTTAAACTAAGCGGTCTTGCAGCACTGTTCCCTTATTCGAGGATATTTGCCCGTTACTATCTGGGCAATATGTCCAACAATATCAATCAGCAGTCACCTGTTTTATCCGGGGCATTTATGATGGTTGAAAAAAAATTGCTTGATGTAATGAACGGTTTTGACGAGACTTTTTTCATGTATGGAGAAGATATTGACCTGAGTTACCGCATACAAAAAGCAGGCTATACAAATTATTATTTTTCAGAAACCACCATTGTACATTTTAAGGGAGAAAGTACAAAAAAAGACAACCTGCAATATGTTCGCTTATTTTATGGGGCAATGGATCTTTTTGTACAAAAACATTACCGTGGTGTTAAGGCTGTATTGTACAGCTTTTTTATTCACATTGCATTGGGATTAAAAACAGTAAGCACCCTGTTTGCCGGGATATTTTTTTCAAAGAAAAACAGCCACCAAAATAAAACAGGTAAACCCTTGCCTGCATTAATTGTTGGATGCCAGAAAGATTGTGAATCGTTAGCGGTTTTATTAAAAAATACAACTGCAAAATTGCAAATTATAGGAATAGTTGATACCACCAATACGCCCGGGAACAACTCATTGGGTAACCTGCAACGGTTGCCGGAATTAATCAATAAGCATTCGATTGAAACAATAATTTTTTGTATCAACGACCTTTCAGTAAAGGAAATTATCAGTATTATCGAAGGCATACATCCGCAGGTTAGTTACCAGTTTCACCGGGTTGGATCGTGCAGTATTGTGGGTAGCAGTAATAACAATGAAGCGGGAAATTGGATTGCTTTGCATTAAAATTTCCCCAATAAATTAAAAGATTTTTGTACAATTATTCCTTGAGGGATAGAAATAAAAAAGCCACTCCTTACGGAATGGCCGATATTTACTAACCCGGAAAAACCTTTTTAAGTGGCCTGCATTTCAGCAATTTTAGCCCTGATCTTTGCTTCAATTTCTTTCGCCATTTCAGGATTGTCGTTCAGTAATTGTTTTACTGAATCCCTGCCCTGTCCTAATTTATTGGCATCATAACTAAACCAGCTTCCGCTTTTTTGTACAATACCCAACTCTACACCCATGTCGATAATTTCACCGGTTTTAGAAATACCTTCTCCAAAAACAATATCAAACTCAGCGGTTCTGAAAGGAGGTGCTACTTTATTTTTTACCACTTTTACCTTTACACGGTTGCCAATGGCTTCGTCACCATCTTTAATTTGTGCCATACGCCGAATGTCTAACCGTACAGAAGCGTAAAATTTTAGTGCATTGCCACCTGTAGTAACCTCGGGGTTGCCAAACATAACACCAATTTTTTCTCTTAACTGGTTAATGAAAATACAGCAACAGTTTGTTTTAGAAATGGTAGCAGTTAGTTTACGCAACGCCTGGCTCATTAACCTTGCATGTAAACCCATTTTACTGTCACCCATTTCACCTTCCAGTTCACTTTTTGGTACCAGGGCGGCTACTGAATCTATCACTACCACATCTACCGCACCGGATAAAATTAAACGGTCAGCAATTTCTAAAGCCTGCTCACCATAATCGGGTTGAGAAATCAGTAAGTTATCAATATCAACGCCCAATTTTTGTGCATATGCACTATCAAAAGCATGTTCCGCATCAATAAAAGCACACATACCACCTTTTTTCTGTGATTCTGCAATTACATGTGTGGCAATAGTTGTTTTACCACTGCTTTCCGGCCCATAAATTTCTATTACTCTTCCTTTTGGTAATCCGCCAATACCCAATGCCACATCCAGGCCCAACGATCCTGTGGATATTACTTCCTGCTGAACATGGGGCTTATCTCCCATAATCATAACCGACCCCTTGCCAAAATCTTTATCAATTTTGTCCATTGTTAATTTAAGGGCCTTTAGCTTTTCTACGTTAGTGTTGCTCATTGTGTTGTTTTTTTAAGTGATGTATCTTGTTTTGTGTTTGTAAAAATATATCGGACTTCAAAGATAATAGCTTTCTTTTATTAACACTAATAAATTTAGTATATTTAGTAAAAAAATTAGTTTTGCTAAATAAAATGATTCATCTGCTGTGCAAAAACTTTTTTTGATGAAATAAAAAAACCTGTTCTGATTACCAGAAACAGGGTGCGTCAGGCACGAAAAAAGTTGTACAGTAAAATCCCAAGAGGGCTAAAGACGGATGGAAAAACGGGCAAAAAATTTATTCTCAGGAAACAAAAAGTCAGCACTCATACCTGAACAAGTCAAAGTGACGATAGTTATTTTACATTACCTATACCACAAAGTGTTAGTTTTTTACCTGCAATTGCCTTTTTGTGGTACTTTTGAACATGTAAATGGTAAACAGTTTTAAAATGATAATGGCTTTAGCAGCATGATTTCGATGGCATATAAATATTTCCCCACAGCATCGTATGCCCAAAACGCTATTCGTAACTTTGCCGTATGCGGAACTATTTAGATGAATTGAATGCGCCTCAACGGGAGGCTGTGCTACATAAAGACGGGCCAATTATTATTATTGCCGGAGCCGGCAGCGGTAAAACAAAAGTACTTACCACCCGTATTGCCCACCTGATGGGTGCTCATGGTGTAGATGCTTTTAATATCCTGGCACTCACATTTACCAATAAGGCCGCCAAAGAAATGAAAGAAAGGGTGGAAAAAGTGTTGGGCAATTCGGAGGCCCGCAATTTATACATCGGTACGTTTCACAGTGTGTTTGCAAGAATTTTAAGAGCAGAAGCCAACAAAATCGGTTATCCCAATAATTTTACCATTTACGATACTGATGATGCCAAAAGTGTAATTAAAACGGTGCTGGCCGAACTGGAACTTGATCCGGCGTACTACAAACCCAATACGGTATACAACAGAATTTCCAGCGCTAAAAATAGTTTGATTGGTCCGGCAGAATATATCAACGATCCAACAATCCAGCAGGAAGATGCAAGAAGCAACCGGCCCATGATTGGCCAGATATATGCCGCTTATGCCAATCGTTGTTTTAAAAACGGCGCTATGGATTTTGATGACCTGTTGTTTAAAATGTACATCCTCTTAAAAAATCATCCGGATGCACTGAGCAAATACCAGCGTAAATTTAAATACATCATGGTAGATGAATACCAGGATACCAATACCTCCCAGTACGAGATCATGAAATTACTGGGTGCCATGCACGAAAACATTTGTGTAGTGGGAGATGATGCCCAAAGTATTTATAGTTTCCGCGGAGCTACCATTGAAAATATTTTGCAGTTTGAAAAAGATTACGATGATGTAAAAGTGGTAAAGCTGGAGCAGAATTACCGTAGTACAAAAAGTATTTTGAGCGTTGCAAACGAAATTATCGGCAATAATAAAAACCAGATACCTAAAAAATTATGGACCGATAATATCCCGGGGGATAAAATAAAACTGGTACGTACTGCCACCGATAATGAAGAGGGAAAATATGTGGCCGATACCATACAGGAAGAAAAATTGCGCAATCATTATTTTAATAAGGAGTTTGCTATTTTATACCGCACCAATGCGCAAAGCCGGGCGTATGAAGAAAGCCTGCGGCGTATGAATATTACTTACCGCATTTATGGTGGCCTGTCTTTTTACCAACGAAAAGAAGTAAAAGATTTTATTGCGTACCTGCGGCTGGTGGTTAATCCACAGGATGAAGAGGCATTGAAAAGGATTGTGAATTATCCCACCAGGGGCATTGGTAAAACCAGTATGGACAGGGCTGTGTTATCCGCTAACGAAAATAATATTACGTTTTGGGAAGTATTGACCAGCGCTTCTGCCTTTGGATATAAAGCAGGTACACTGGAAGCGATCAATAATTTTGTGTTGATGATAAAAATGTTCCAGAGCGAATTGCTGAAAAAGAATGCATACGACCTGGCAATTATTGTTGGTAAAAGTACCGGCATTGTAAAAGAATTATTCAATGATAAAACCACAGAAGGCTTGGCGAGGTATGAGAATACGCAGGAGTTATTAAACTCTATCAAAGAATTTACCGAAACACCCATGAATGAAGAAGATGGTGAAGTAGGAGATAAAAGCCTTGGTAGTTATTTACAGCAAATTACATTACTAACGGATACGGATAATGATAAAGAAGATGCAGACAGCGTAAAGCTGATGACGATACACGCTGCCAAAGGGTTGGAATTTAGCTGTGTATTTGTGGGAGGTTTGGAAGAAACCTTATTTCCGAATGCCATGAGCATTAATACAAGAGAAGAGTTGGAAGAAGAGCGCCGGTTATTTTATGTGGCCATTACAAGGGCCAAGAAAAAGCTTTGGCTTACCTATGCCAATGCACGCTATCGTTTTGGGCAATTACAACAAAATGAACCAAGCCGGTTCATTGACGAAATGCCGGGAGATTTTATTGATAAAAGCTTCGCCGGCGGCGGCATCAGAAACCAGGGCGGCAGCGGCCATAGCAATAACTGGGGCGGAAGTTCCTTTGATAAAACGGGTGCAGGCGGCAGCAGTTATAAAACGACTGAAAATCCTTTTAAAAAAGAAGAAAAAAGCAGGCCTGCGTATTTAGTGCCCACCCGGCCACAAAATAAGGAACATACACCTACCGCTGATTTTGTTGCAAGCAATACCAGCAACCTGCAACCCGGACAAAAAGTAGAACACCAGAAATTTGGTTTTGGCGATGTAATAAAAATGGAAGGAGCAGCCCATAACCCTATTGCAACAGTGCAATTTGAACTAAATGGTGAAAAAAAGATTATGTTGAACTATGCCAAGTTGCGGATACTGGAATAGAACTGTACCCAGTATTAAAAAAACGTATTTTAAAAAGTTGGTTTTCGAAATTGGAAATTATTGCCCTTTCAAATAGTGAACGAAGTCAGGTAACAAACCTTTGTGGCAGGATAATGTTAACTTTGCATTGAAATTTTTAAATACATTATTATGATCAAAACAGGCAATCCGGTTATTAGCATATATACAGAAATGACTCCCAACCCTGAAACAATGAAATTTGTGGCCAATAAATTATTGTATCCGGGAAAGAGCATTGATTTTCAGGATGAGTTAACAGCGGCACCATCTCCGCTGGCGCAGGAGTTGTTTACATTCCCGTTTATTAAATCTGTTTTTATAGCCAGTAATTTTGTAACACTTACAAAAACTGTTGATACCGATGATTGGCAGGATGTAATCCCCACCATCAAACTTTTTTTAAAAGAATACCTGGAAGAAGGCAAAATGGTTGTTAATGAGGAAGCGGTTGCGAACATGAAAAGTGAAAGCAGTAATGAGGTAAGCGCAGATGATGACGACGTAGTAAAACGGATTAAAGAATTGCTGGAAAATTATGTAAAACCTGCCGTTGAAATGGATGGTGGCGCTATTCAATTCAAAAGTTATGAAGACGGCCGTGTAAACCTGATGTTGCAGGGAAGTTGCAGTGGATGTCCATCTTCCATGATCACATTAAAGGCAGGTATTGAAGGGATGATGAAAAGAATGATTCCTGAAGTAAAGGAAGTGGTGGCCGAAGCAGAATAATTTTATTGAGTCTGAAATAAATAATTGAAAGCATCTCAACAGAGGTGCTTTTTATTTACCATACCACCTGGCCCAAGCTATCAATATAAATTGTAAAGGGAATAACCGCACCCATGCAACCCAGGCAGGCACACACAGTTGTATGCTTATACAACCGCCTTTTTGTATCATGTAAATATGCGCAGGAATAAAAAGAATCAATAAGGCAATGATGCCATAAGCTCCAACTTTTCTGGTAAATGGAAATAGTAACAAATTGCCAAAGAAAATTTCACCTGTTCCACTGGCCATATTTATAAACTCATGAAAAGGTAAATAAGGAGGAATCAGCGCATAATAATTTTGGGGGTGTAAAAAGTGATTGATACCTGCTACCAGGTAAAATACCGCCATTATTATCAAACTAATTTTTTTTATCATCGTGCCATTTTTAGGAATGTCTTTTCTTTTAAAGATAAAGTTATAAATTGATGCTCTAACAGCTACCATGAATGCAACACAAATATACCAGCAATTTATACATGATATCAGCCATACTACCTGGTACGAATATGTTGCTGTATTTACAGGCATTGCCAGTGTTTGGTACAGCCGCAAAGAAAATATCCTGGTGTATCCCACAGGGCTTATCAACACCATCATTTATGTTTATCTAAGTTTTAAGGGCGGCTTACTGGGTGAAGCAAGTGTAAATATTTATTATACCATCATGAGTTTTTATGGTTGGTTTTTATGGGCCAAAAAAGATCAGCAACACGAGACTGTTTTAAAAATAACCACTGCCTCAGCAAAAGAATGGATACAACATCTTTGTTTCTTTGCAGTGTTTTATGCAGTCATCTATTTTGCGCTTACCTATTTAAAAAAAGATTTTGCGCCAGGTGCAATTCCCTGGGCAGATGCTTTTGCTTCGGCTACTGCATTTACCGGCATGTGGCTGATGACAAAAAAGAAAGTAGAAAGCTGGTACTGGTGGATAGCGACCAATATTTCCTCTATACCTTTGTACTTTGTAAAGCATTATGTTTTTACAAGCGTGTATTATATAGTGCTTTTAATAATGGCTTTTGCCGGCTTATTTGAATGGTTGAAAAGAAAAAACACCCCGCTAAATTTACAAGTATGATTAAACCCGCTACCTACTGCCAGGTTATCCATCTAATGAAAACGGATGAAAAAAACCTGCATAAAGAATACCATGACAGCCAATATGGTTTTCCTATTGAGGATGACAACGAATTGTTTTGCCGGTTGATACTGGAAATTAATCAGGCCGGTTTAAGCTGGACAACCATTTTAAAAAAACAGGCAACATTCCGGGCGGCCTATCACAATTTTGATATTAAAAAAGTGGCTGCTTTTAAAGATGTGGATGTGCAGCGATTGTTGAATGATGCCGGGATTATCCGTAACCGGCTTAAGGTACATGCAGCCATTGAAAATGCAAAAAAAATTCTTGCCCTGCAAAAAGAGTTTGGATCATTTAAAAAATGGCTTGATGTGCAGCACCCCAAATCAAGGGAAGAATGGACTAAACTTTTTAAAAAAACTTTTCGTTTTACGGGAGGCGAAATTGTAAATGAATTTTTGCTGAGCACCGGTTATTTGCCCGGCGCACATGAAGCATCCTGCGCCGTGTATAAAAAAGTAATCAAGGCAAAACCTTTGTGGAATAAAAAATAGATATGCTTAAAAAGATTGTCATAATTGGCCCTGAAAGTACAGGGAAAAGTACTTTGTGTGCACAATTATCTGCCCATTACCAAACTGATTGGGTTAAGGAATATGCCCGGGAATATTTACTAACTAACGGTACCGGGTACACGTTTGAAAATTTGCTGGAAGTTGCCAAAGGCCAAATTGAAATGGAGGAATCAGCCATTCAAAATATGCTGCAAGGTGATGATAAACCATCATGCAGATTACTGTTTATTGATACCAACATGTATGTGATGAAAGTATGGTGTGAGTTTGTTTTTGATAAATGCCATCACTGGATTTTAAATACCATTGTTGAGCGAAAGTATGACCTGTACCTGCTTTGCAATATTGA
>JAYUBR010001148.1:0-11647 GCA_043740775.1 Ferruginibacter sp.
ATATATCGTATTTCTCTTGTCAGCCTCTACAAAGGGTCGCCTGTTTAAGATAAGAAGCGTACCATCAGCAGTGGCCGAAAGAAAAAGGCCATTAAATGATAGGATATTGCAGACTAAATTATTAAATTTGGTTACACTAAATATACAATTATGAAAAAGTATCTATTGCTTTTTGTCTTGGTTTTATCCATTGCCATAACTTATGCAGGTGATAAGGGAAAATGGACTGGTTTCATCAGCGATTCGGATTGCGGTGTTAAGGGTAATAATAAAGAACATGCCGCCTGTGCGAAAAAATGTATCGCCGCAGGTGCTACCCCGGTATTTGTTGTTGGGGAAAAAGTATACACCATCAGTAACCCCGAAAAGGTAGCTAAGTTTATCGGTCAAAAGGTAACCATTAGCGGCACACTTACCGGCGATGCACTGGACATCGAAAAAATCAGCAAATAAAAAGCACCAAAAATCTTGTTCAACATACTAAAACAATGCAATTGTTTTAGTATGTTGAACATAAAGTTAATTACAATTAAATGCATATCTGCAACAACCAGTGTTTCTCTCTTTCAAGTTTAAGCTTATCAAAATAAACGGTATTTGCATTGGTAAATTTAGTTTTGTATAGAAAGAAATCATTGTCATAAGAAGCTTTTTAGTTTTCATCTGTGCCTGGGTGAATTTTTTTGCAGAAAAAAAGAAAACGCTTCTCAGAAAATATTTTTCATGCCTTCCTGTTTCCATCGGCATATAAATTTATCAAAGCCTGCATCGTATCTTTCAGCGCACCGGAAGCTTCATCAAAAAAGGCATCTTTATTTTTTTTAGACACCTTATTATCTGTCGACTTTTTTATACCGGCTCTTACCACCTCCAGTTCATCAAAATAAACAGGTATATTTTTTTCGTAAAAAATGTTTACTGCTTCTATGTCTATCAGCAGGTTTTCATATTCAGTAATAATACAGTTGATCTCTTTTACATTTTCCAGTGTGTGCCTTCTTGGCATCCGGTTAAACAATGCTGTTAATGCTGCTGTTGTTGAATTCATTTGGAGTTTGAATAGTTTAAAACAAATGTACGCTAAAGAAAACCAGGTAGGCATGATTATCGAAACCATACCGTTTGATTCCGTGCTGTTGTATGTACCGAAAATAATACTCAATCTGATTTGTATTTTTTTTGATCTTATTAATAATAAACTTAATCATCAGCGAAACTCCGACGTAGCATACTCTTGGTAACGAATAATTTATGCACCAGCTACATACAGATCCAGATAATTAGTTGTGTGTTTTAATTTAATTGCCCTAACATGAAGGTATAAAAATTGTTGTATTGAGTGTATGCACATTGAGGCTCTTTCATGCGTATGTAAAGCAAAGCGGCAGGTGGTTGGATGTACACCCCAGGCGCAGGTGTGTAGTATAAAAAGAAAGAGCTTGCATTGCTTACTCAGGCGCTATACCATAGGATTAGGCAGGAATGAAGGACTGGCAAGGTGCGGGAGGTTTTCTGTGCCGGGTGGTTACTGATGTTAAGGCAGTGTATTATTTTAATGCTGGATAGTTTTAGGTTCAAATATTAGTTACAAACATACACACGGCTGGAGCCCTGCGCCGCTGGTTAAAATAATAAAAAGACCGCCACAGAATTGTTGCTGTCTTTTTTGTTTGGTAAAAAAACATGTAGAAATTGTTATATTTTTTATCCCCCTTCACTTCCGTTTCGGCGGTAGTCGTAGTCATCATAAAAATATTCGTCAAAAGTTCTTTCCGAAGGCACGCCGTCTTTTAAAATTTTATATACCATCCATAACAACAATACAGGCGATGCGATGTACATTGCAATGACGGTATCGGGCAAAAAGCCAAATATCGGTGTGGAATTGTAAAATACCAGGTAGGCCGTAACAATGATAATGGGCCATTTAATTTTTTGCATGATTTTATTTTTAGTGGTTATAAAAAGTATTGAAATTTGCCATCTGCAAATTGGTGGCGCATACTGTAAATTTCATACATCAATCAGCATGCCGCTGTTAACCCTTTCCTAAAACTGGCTCAATCCGTATTGAAAAATCTCAGTTTGTGGTTATCTTGCCACAAATAAACCAGGCGCATGAAGCAATTTTCCCTTGTACTAAATATTTTATTATTTGCAGCAGTGGCAGTACTGTTTTACCTGCATTTTAGTGAAAATAATAAGTCAGTTTCTGCCGAAAAACATACCAGTAACTATTGGTTAAAAGATAGTTGCGGAGATAATATTCCGGTTGTGGCTTATGTAGAACTTGACTCATTAAACAACAATGTATCTTTTATAAAAGTTCGCAAAAAAGAACTGGAGGCAGAACAAAAAAACATCACCCGGGAATATGAAAATGCTTACCGATCGTTAACTGCAGAAAAAGATGAGTTCCTTAAAAAAGGCAATGCCATTACACAACAGGAGGCCGACGTTTTTCAGAATAAATTAGGACAAAAACAGCAGGAGATTGAAAGCAACCGTCAGGCGAAAGCGCAACGCCTTGCAGAAAAAGGTGCTAAAATAATGGAAGACATGCAAACCAGGGTAAGGGCTTTTATGAAAGAATATAACAAAACCAAAAACTACAGTTATATTTTAGCCACAGGTACCGGGCTTGATTATTTGTTTTTTAAAGACTCTACTTTAAACATCACAACTGACGTTATCAAAGGACTGAACGAACAAATGAAAGAAACGGTTAAACAATAATTTCAATCAATTTATATATCTTCATTTCCGTTATTAAATAGCGGGATTTTTTTATGCGCAAATTTTTCAATTCTTTACCGGAGTAAACGCTTATTATGACTGAAAAGATAACCACTTTTAAACCTACACTAAGTTTATTTGATGCTACGATGATTGTTGCCGGATCTATGATTGGTTCCGGTATTTTTATTGTAAGTGCTGACATGCTTAAAGATATGGGTAGTGCAGGCTGGTTATTGGCAGCCTGGCTTATTACCGGCTTTATGACGCTAACGGCTGCATTAAGTTATGGAGAGCTGAGTGCCATGTATCCCAAAGCCGGTGGGCAATATGTTTACCTTAAAGAAGCTTATAATCCATTGACAGCTTTTTTATACGGCTGGAGTTTTTTTGCAGTAATTCAAACAGGTACTATTGCTGCGGTGGCTGTTGGGTTTGCTAAATTTGCCGGTTATTTTTTTCCGTTACTGGCATGGGAAGATGTAAATACTTTTGCGGTGCTGGGTTTAAAAATTCATTATGCACAACTGGTAGCGATTGTATTGATCATGTTGTTAACCTTCATTAATACAAAAGGAATACAGGCAGGTAAGATTATACAAACCATTTTTACCTCCACTAAATTGTTATCTCTTTTTGGATTGCTGATTGCAGGTTTTATTGCTTTTAAATGGGATGTGTGGACGGCCAACTGGCAGGACGCCTGGACGATGCAACACCTTAAAAAAACCGGTGGTACCATCAGTTTTGAACCATTACTAAAAGGTGCCGCATTGGGCGCAATGGCCAGCGCAATGGTGGGTAGTATTTTTAGCAGCGATGCCTGGAACAATGTAACATTTATTGCAGGTGAAATAAAAAACCCCAAAAAAAATATCGGGCTGAGTTTATTTTTAGGCACGCTGATAGTGACCCTGATTTATATTTTAATGAATGTAGTTTACCTGGCTACTGTGCCATTGCATGAGCTGGCTTTTGCAAAAGATAACCGGGTAGCGTTGAGTGCATCCGAAGCTATTTTTGGTAGCTGGGGCACCATCATTATTGCAGTAATGATTATGATATCAACCTTTGGCTGCAACAATGGATTGATATTGGCAGGTGCCAGGGTATATTATACCATGGCCAATGATAAATTATTTTTTAAACAGGTAGGTACTTTAAATAAAAATGCCGTTCCTGAATGGGCTTTGTGGATACAGTGTGCAATGGCTTGTATATTGTGCCTGAGCGGAAAATATGGCGATCTGCTGGATATGGTTTCTTTTATTGTAGTGATCTTTTATGTATTAACCATTGCGGGTATTTTTATTTTACGCAAAAAATACCCGGATGCAGAGCGGCCTTACAAAGCTTTTGGCTATCCTGTTTTACCTATTATTTATATTTTAATGGGTATCAGTTTTTGTACTTTGCTGATTGTGTATAAACCACAGTTTACCTGGCCGGGACTGATAATTGCACTGATTGGAATTCCATTGTATTATCTTGCGGTGAGCAATAAAAAAAAGACCGAATAATATTTTTCTATTTATGATAAGTGAATTGTGCAATAATATTTTTGATAGCAGCATCCATGATTATCACGTTGCTGATAGTGTGCTTGCACTTGCTGATAACCCTTACTCTGCCGATACTTTAGACCATTTATTATATAATAAAAACTGGATAGATACAGTTCAGTGGCACCTTGAAGATATTGTTCGTAATCCGGATATCAATCCGGTGGAAGGGCTTTCTTTAAAAAGAAAAATTGACGCTTCAAATCAGCTAAGAACGGATATGGTGGAATATATTGACAGTTATTTTTTAGCGCAATACAAAGAAGTTGAACCAAAAAAAACAGCGACTATCAATACTGAAAGTACGGCATGGGCCATTGATCGTTTATCCATACTGGCACTCAAAATTTACCACATGAATGTAGAAGTTCACCGCAGAGATGCAAGCGCTCAACACATCATTGCATGTACCGGTAAACTGGCTGTTTTGGTGGAGCAACGGAAAGATCTTTCAACCGCTATTGATGAATTACTTGCTGATATTGCAAACGGCGATAAGTACATGAAAGTGTACAAACAAATGAAAATGTACAACGATCCGGGATTGAATCCTGTTTTGTACCAACAGCAAACCAAATAAGTGCAACTACCGCAACATATACTGGTGATCAGGTTTTCTGCCATGGGTGATGTTGCCATGATAGTACCGGTAATAAAAAATGTACTGCAGCAAAATCCGCAGTTACAAATTACAGTAGTGTCCAACGCACTTTTTCAACCGCTTTTCGCAGGAATAGAACGTTGCAATTTTTATCCGGCCTATCTGAAAAAACAACACAGTGGAACAGCAGGCATTTTCAGATTATATAAAGAATTAAAACAGGTTGCAAAGTTTACGGCGGTTGCAGATTTGCACAGTGTTTTAAGGTCAACATTACTCACATTATTTTTCAGCATTAGTGGTTATAGAAACGCCGGCATTGACAAAGGCAGGAAAGAAAAAAAAGCACTGACCAGGAAGGAGAACAAAGTTTTTAAGCCGCTCACTACAACCCATGAACGCTATGCACAGGTGTTCAGGCAACTTGGTTTTGTCGCAGATATATCAAACCAATTACCGGTTTTTTCGGCAAAGGCTATTCCCGTTTCAGCAGCATGCATATTTGAAAGCGGTAAAAAAATAATTGGCGTTGCACCCTTTGCGCAGTATAAAGAAAAGATGTATCCCATTGAAAAGATGAAAGCGGTAGTGCAGGAGTTGACGAACGAAGGAAACACCGTACTTCTTTTTGGAGGTGGTGAAAATGAGTCGGCCATTCTACAGCAATGGGCTGGTGAAATAATTGGTGTGTACAATATGGCCGGAAAATTTTCTTTTGCAGAAGAACTTGCCCTCATCAGTAACTTAGATGTAATGATTAGCATGGATTCAGCCAATATGCACCTGGCCGCTTTATTTGGCATACCGGTAGTTAGCATTTGGGGAGCAACGCATCCTTATGCGGGCTTTACAGCCTGGGCACAACTGCCGGAAAATATTGTACAGGCAACATTGTATTGCCGCCCCTGTTCTGTATTTGGCAACAAGCCCTGCTACCGCGGCGACCATGCCTGCATGAACATGATAACACAACAAATGATTGTTGAAAAAATAACGAATAGTTGATTTTTATTTTTTTAGCTGTACTATTAATTCTTTTCTAACAATCATTCATTACTTCTGCTTTAAGGGTAACAAAATAAATCACAAGCTTTATTTTTTTTAATGTACTGCTAAAAGTTGTTTCTTTGAATGCATGATAACAGTTGTACAAACAATGATTGTCTTTTAAATCAGCTAATTTCGGCCTTACTAAAACATTCAATCAATGCAAAAAATTTCTTTGGCAATACATGGTGGTGCTGGTACTATTTTAAAAGAAGACATGACGCCTGAATTGGAAATGGCTTACCTGCAGGGGCTGAAAGATGCACTGGCAGCAGGTTATGCGGTATTGGAAGAGGGAGGTTCTTCTGCCAATTCGGTAAAAGCAGCCATCGTTATTTTAGAAGACAATATATTATTCAATGCTGGCCGTGGCTCTGTATTTACCAAGAAAGGAGTACAGGAAATGGACGCCGCTATTATGGATGGGAAAGATCTTGCGGCAGGTGCAGTGGCGGGAGTTCGCAATGTGCGAAACCCTGTTGAACTGGCAATGGAAGTTATGCGCAATAGTAACCATGTTTTTTTAAGTGGAAAAGGAGCGAATGATTTCGCCATTAAACAAGGCATAAAATTAGAGCCGGATGAATTTTTCTTTTCGCAATTCAGGTACGATCAGTGGAAACAAATCCGGGACAGTGATAACTATTCATTAGACCATACACACGAGCAACTTGAAGAACTGATGAAAGATAAAAAATTTGGAACGGTTGGAGCGGTTGCCTGCGATTGTAACGGCAATATTGCAGCAGCAACCAGCACTGGCGGCATGACCAATAAAAAATATGGCCGCATTGGTGATAGTCCGTTAATTGGGGCTGGTACCTATGCCAATAACGCAACCTGCGCCATAAGTTGTACCGGCCATGGCGAACCATTTATTCGCAGTGTGGCAGCATACGACGTAAGTTGCCTGATGGAATACAAAGGCGCAACGTTAATGGAAGCCATGAATGAAGTGGTGAATATTAAATTGCCAAAAATGGATGGCGAAGGAGGAATGATTGGGATAGATGCAGCAGGAAATATGGCATTGTTATTTAACAGCGCAGGTATGTACCGTGGCGCAAGAAGTAGTGATGGAATAAATTATGTTGGCATCTACAAAGACAATGGCTGATGTCGGATTTCGGATGTCTGCTGTTGGGAAACCCTACGCCTGATTACTAATATTTATTGTACCCGAAAAATTATAATTTTGTACCAATGAAAAAAGTAGCAGTGATAGTGGCCGGTGGAACCGGCAGCAGGATGAATAGTACAATGCCCAAACAGTTTATGCTGATAAAAGGCAAGCCGGTATTGTATTATACCCTTGATACATTTTTACAATCGTACAATGATCTTACAATAATACTGGTATTGCCCGAAGAGCATATTGCTGCTGGCCAGGAAATTATTGATGCGTTTTTTGATTACAAAAGAATCCAGATCACCACAGGAGGCCGCACAAGATTTCACTCAGTACAAAATGCGCTGGAATTGATAACCGAAGAAAGTATGGTATTTGTACACGATGGGGTAAGATGCCTGCTTACAAAAAAATTGATAAAACGCTGTTATGAAGCTGCCCTTGAATTTGGCTCTGCAATACCGGTAGTTGAATGCAAAGACAGTATCCGGTTAATAAAGGGCGATGACAATGAGGCTTTTGACCGCAAAAGGGTTAAGCTGGTACAAACCCCGCAAACCTTTCACAGTAAAATTTTATTGCCCGCTTTTAAAATAGATTACAAAGATAAATTTACAGACGAAGCCACTGTGGTGGAAGCTTTTGGCTTAAAAGTAAACCTGGTAGAAGGGGAGGCGGACAATATAAAAATAACAAGGCCAATTGATCTTATTATTGCTGAAAACTTAATTGCTGATTAAACTTTCAGGAGGTTTATTTAAAATATTTAACCGGCCATGGCAGGCGATTATACCGCAGAAAATAATAGGGTTTATTTACAGCGCCAAATTTTTGATAGAAGCCTGCAATGCCTGCAATAGACGAACCTTCAAAATCCAGTATTATTTCCTGTCCGCAAAATTCCTGTATCAGTTTGTCGAATAAATAATGATTGGCTTCGCATTGCCTGCCTTCTTTTGTAACCGTTGACAGCACATTATACAAACGTTTTTTATCCTTTAATAATAGAGCAATAGCAAGCATATTTTCCTTATCGTCCGTTACTTTTCGGATCAACAGATTGCCGTTTTGTTTTACCATTTCGCATACTTTCTGAAAATGATTATAATCCTGCTGTTTTACATGAGGTGCTCTGCCGGCATAATGACTTTTGTACAAGTCAATGGCAGTTGTAATGTCATCTGCCGCAACATAGCTGAGCGAAAATTTTGCAGCATGTTTCAGGTTTTTAAGCATATCATTTTTATACCCTTGCTGTAATAACGCATAGGGTTGGTGAAGAGATAAAGTAAAATTGGGTTGCTCAATACCATACTTAAAATTAACATAGATTTCAGCAAACCGAAACCGTTGTTGAGCGGCTGCTACAAATGATTTTTGTGTCGCTATGTTGATTGGTACTTTACTAAAAATGCCCAGTTGTTGTGTAAAGGCTGGCTGATACAGGTAAGCAATGCCAAATTTTTTATTCCATGTCAATGGCATCACTGCTTCATAATCATTTAATACCAGTGCATCCCAATGCTTTGCCATGGTATCTAAATAAAAAGAATGCGCATACACCAATCCATTGTTTGCAGCATCAATGCAGTCATCCCACTTTAATTTGTTTATTTGCTGATATGGGATATAGTGTATGGGCAAAGTTAAAATGCAATTTGGGGAACCAGTTTTTTCAGACTAAAATTCTGTATATCAATACTGAAAGAAATATTTTTAAGAAACCTTTTTTCAGTAATGGTTGATTTAAAATAATCCCTGTACACCTTACTGTATAATAGCGGAATGTATACCTGTACTATATCTTTAAAGAAAGACAGTTGCAAACCGGCATCATAAATAAACCGGCCGGTAGCTGCATTTTTTTGCCACGATTCAGCATACGTGCCCACATCTAAAAAAGCTTTCAATGGAATTTTGATGGGTAAAACCTGCAAAATATTGATTGCTTTTGGAACATCTGTTGTCAAATTTGCCGCCATCAGCCAGTTGTCTGTTTTACCTGTTTTACTACTTAGTAAATCGGTTCTTACTTTAAAAAACCCATCCCTGTTCATAATCTGTTGCGAGGCAAAACCATTAAATTCATTTCTTCCTGCAAAATAATTACTGTAGGTATAATCTTCATATCCTTTTGGGCCGCTCATGTTCAGATGAAATGCATCTGTTTCAAATTGCCTCAAAAAGGTTTTATCGCCGAGATAGAAAAATTTTCCGGCAAACAAACGAACATTCATACCACCGAGTTTGG
Source organism: Ferruginibacter sp. (assembly GCA_043740775.1). GTDB lineage: Bacteria > Bacteroidota > Bacteroidia > Chitinophagales > Chitinophagaceae > Ferruginibacter. The sequence continues at coordinate 9,327 of JAYUBR010001148.1, forward strand.
TATAATTAAAATAGTAATTTCCTGTAAAAGCAAATCGTAGAAATCCTTTTCCCTGTTCGGCCAGAAGTTCGGTTTTATAAGGATACAATATCCTGCTGTTCGTCATTACAAAGCGGAACTGATTTAAATACCTGCCTGTAGTTGGATAGGTGATATTATCCTGTTGCAGGATCGTATCCCTTGTAAAAAGCAAACTCTGCTCCTTAATAAAAAATGTTTTCCATTGTATAAATTTACTCATAGTACTGAGGGCATTTTTTTTACCAAAAGTATATTTTATGGAGGAAACCATTTTGCTGAAACGCAATGCTTTTTTATTATTGGCAGAATCTGTAAAAGCATTGCCACTAAAGGTTTCGCCGGATAGGGATAGTTCTGTATTTTGCCCGTTGCTGCCATTGTACCAGTGATAACTTAGCCTGCCCAAACCATTCAATTGCCTGCTGCCGGTGGCATACAGCGGTGAAACTACAAACTGAAATTTTTCTGCTGGCAAAGTGTAATTATGTAACAGAACACCCAGCATCAGCTTATCATAAAAATTAGCGCCAATGGCCGGCGCAGCAAAAATATAGTGATGTTTGTCTGTATTTTTAAAACTAAAAAAGGAAGCAAATTTTATATCTTTTTTCACTGGCTTTTCCGGCAATGCCCCTTTTTTATTCAGCAGGTTAAATGCAACATCCATATTTTTTCCACTCACTTCTTCTATTACTTTTTTCAGATCTTGGGGGTAAGGATGTTTAAACTGCCAGCGGCGATAATATTCATGCATACAACTATCAAATATTGCTTTGCCTAAATTGTCTTCCAGTAGTTTCATCCATTGGCCTGTTTTATAATAGGCAACGGTGTTATAATTAATTTCATTAAAATTTTGCGACGCAGTTTCAATTGACTGATCTTTTTGCGCAGCATATAAATTTGCTGCAATAAATTTTTCATAGTCATCCGGTATTCTGCTTTCAATAAAACGGGGCTTCTTTTCTGCATCACCCGCTTTACTGATATTGCTGCCGGAACTGTAATAGCTGTTATCATAGTAGGTATTGATTCCTTCGTCCATCCATGGATGCGTTCTTTCATTCGTTGCAAGGATACCGTAATTCCAGTTATGACCTACTTCATGTTCTATCACGCTTTCCAGTGCAGCACTGCTTTTAACCGGCGAAATAGAAGTGATGGTTGGATATTCCATACCACCACCGAAGCCCATTTCAGCTTCGATAGCCGTTACTGTTTTGTAAGGATATTCACCCAGGTAATTGCTTCTGGTAAGAACAGCTTGTTTAATATATTGCAGGCTGTTTTTCCAGTAGTCTGACTGTTGAGGTTGAAAGTAAGCCGCCACTTTTATAATGTTTCCGGAGGGTAATTGCAAACTATCTGTTTTTACTATAAAAGATTTATCTGCAAACCAGGCAAAGTCATGTACATTTTTTTGTTTGTAAACAATGGTTTTGGTATTTACAGCAGATGGAATTGTATTGTCCTCAGTTATTTTTTTTCTGATAAATGGCTCATGTTTGGGAGCTGTTTTTACCGTGCTTTTTACAATCTGTTTTACATTTTTAACAGGCTGTGTTGTTTCATTAACCAGTTCACCGGTAGCTGCTACCACATAATTGGAAGGTAATGTTATCTGTACTTCATAATCTCCAAACTCACTGTAAAATTCTCCCTGGTCTAAGTAGGGTATCGGGTGCCATCCCTTTTGATCGTACACTGCCGGTTTTGGATACCATTGTGTTATTTGATACGCTTGCCCAACATGCCCTCCTCTTGAAAAATTATGTGGTAGTTTAACATGAAAAGGTGTTTCAATTTTCGTTCTGCTGTGTGGCACTAACGGTTGTGGTAACACCAGTTTAAAAATATCCTGGTGTTCAGGGTGATCCTGCAATTGCGCTACTATCCCGTTCACTTTAAAATCAAGCCGGTTGATGTAGCCTCTTCTATCTTCTGAACTAAAATAAAAATCAGTGCGCCCATTCTGCAGTAACTGGTCGCTGAAAGCGGTACGATCATTTTTATACGCATTGGGCCAGGCATGTATCCAGATAAACAATAGTGTATCGGGTGAGTTGTTGTAATAATCCATTTTCACATAACCATCTAATGTGTTTGCCGTATCGTTTAAGGTAACATCTATTGTATAATTTACCTGCTGCTGCCAGTAAATAGTTTGACAAAATATAGGGGATAACCGAAAAATAAAAAGAACCGTTACAAGGATTGTTTTTTTCAAGACAGTTGGGTTTATCCAAAAATAATAAAAATGTTTTGTACTGCTGGTTTACACTTTGGATTCACATGGTCAG
>JAYUBR010001149.1:0-11647 GCA_043740775.1 Ferruginibacter sp.
GATCAGGGCTCCTACAAATTTTTGTTCCGCTCCCACTATCATCATCTGTTCTACAAAGGGCGATTCCTTCATCTTGTTTTCAATAGGCTGCGGAGCAACATATTTACCACCACTGGTTTTAAAAAGTTCTTTTTTACGATCCGTTATTTTTAAAAATCTTTCTTCTTCAAATACACCGATATCCCCCGTATGCAACCAGCCATCAATAATGGTTTCAGCAGTTAAATCGGGGCGCTTATAATAGCCCATCATTACGCTTGGCCCCTTAACGCATATTTCTCCATCTGCTTCCAGTTTAACTTCCTGGCCCTGTATTACAGGTCCCACGGTGCCGAATTTTGTACCATTTTTATACTGACAATTAACACTAATTACCGGACTGTTTTCAGTAGGCCCATATCCCTCATAAATCGGAATTTTTGCTGCAGTAAAAATTCTGATTAACCTTACCTGGCAAGCCGCTCCACCGGTTATAATAAAATCCAATTTATTACCGAGTCCCTCTCTCCACTTGCTGAATATTAATTTATTGGCCAGGGCCAACTGCATATTATACCAAATGCCCCTATTCTTTCTGTTATCATATTCATTGCCAAGTACAACAGCCCAGTCAAATAACTTTCTTTTTATCCCCGTAAGTCCGGCACCCTTTGCCATAATTTTCTCATATACTTTTTCCAGTAAACGTGGTACGGTACAAAATAAATTGGGTTGAACTTCTTTCAGGTTTTCTGCAATGGTATCAAGGCTTTCGGCATAATAAATAGAAATGCCACTGGCAATGTAGATGTAAGAGACCATCCTTTCAAAAATATGATTGAGCGGTAAAAAGCTTAACGCTTTTGATGTAATATTATCTTCGAAAGGAAAACTTTTTTTAGAATTTAATACATTGCTGACTATGTTGCGGTGACTTAGCATAACCCCTTTGGGTGTGCCTGTTGTACCAGAAGTATAAATAATAGTGGCGCAATGCTGAGCCAGCAAAGATTTTTTTATTTTCTCTAACCGTGAAGAATTAATGTCTTCCTGTGAAGCCAGTATTTTTTTCCAGTGATCCGCTTCCGGAAGTTCATCAAAACAATAAATATTTTGTAAAGAAGGTACCCTGCTACGTATGCTGGTGACTTTTGCCAATATTTCTTCTCCGCTGATAAAAGCCAATTTTACCGCAGCATCATTAAAAATAAACTCCAGTTCGTTTATATTGGTTGTTGGATAAACAGGGCAAAGTGCAGCGCCTATCTGCTGGCAAGCCAGGTCGAGTATCAGCCACTCGGGCCTGTTTTTACTAACCAATGCAATTTTATCCTGGTTTTCAATTGTCATGTCATTGCCGCATATGCCAAGACTAAGCAGGCCAACACTTAACTGATCTGCCAGGTCTTTTACTTCTGCTGTACTATATAATTTCCAGATGCCATTTTCTTTTCCGGCAAGCATATCCGCTTTGGGAAAATTATCCAACTGGTTTTGCAAAAAATCAAATATCCTTGACTGTTCGTTCATCATAAGCAAATCGTTAACCGTAGGCCGCAATTAAAATACTATTTCTTATTTTCAACGTTGTTTATCCCTTTGTTCCGTCACTAAAATTTTATTGAAAACTAAGGTAGCTAAAATTTATTAACCACTCCATTTGTATAATGGGTTTAAATACAAAACAATATTGAACTGGAGGTGATTAATACCTGTAATACTGAGCAGAAGGTATTTTGAAGATGCGGCCTTTTTGAAAACGGTTAAAGTCATTGTATTCGGCAGCATGCGCTATGGTCCAGTTTTGAAAAGCAGCCAGGTTTTGTGCAGCCCCAAACAGCCATTGACTATAGGCATCAAACATGCCTTCCTGCAATAATTGTTTCTGCAACTCAAATAAACGGAACGGAAATTTTACTTCATAGTCTTTTGCCCAGTCTAAAATAAACCGGGTTCTTATCATGGTGAGCGACTCCGGGTTTATGCCTGCGGCAACAACACCAGATTGCTTATTCATTGTTTGTATAAATGCAGCGGTAAAAGTAAATTTATTCTTGTCGTTAATGTCTTTTGCAATATTGGTATCCATAAAAAGTTTTTTATAACTTTCTATTATTACTGATTTTACTTCCGGCGCATTGCTGCTCAATGGCTCCATATTCACAAAAATTTCTCCATACAAAATACTCCATACCTTATCGGTGCCCGTTAAATAATAATACCTGCAGGCATTGTAATAATTTTTAGAATAGTCAGGGTCAAGTTCAATTCCCTTTTCCCAAAGTTTAATAGCAGTATAATCTTTTTGGCTGTACAATAATTCGCCCAGTTCGTTGTATAAAGGACCGCTTACAGGAAATCTTTTAATTCCCTTGCGGTATAATTTTTCACAGTCTTTTACCATATCAAGCTGCTGGTAAATAATTCCTGCAATCTGGTAACACTGGTCGTCTGCATCCTCTCTGTCAAGCGTTGTCTTAATCAGTTCAAGCGCTTTATTATTTTCTTTTTGAAGATAATACCCCATTGCAAGATCTTTGGTGATCTCGATGTTTTTGGGCTCCATTTGGATAGCCCTGTTTAATACCAAAACGGCATTGGTGTAGTCTCTCTGCTGCATAAATGATTTTGCAGTAGTTTGTAGCTCTTCGGCAGTTTGTGCAAAACCAACCTGCAAAAAACAAGTCATTAAAATTAAGATCGTCTTTATCCGTTTCATTGATTAAAAATACTATGAAAAATTAAAGGCAGGTAATCTGAATTGCTTACTAAAAGCCAATTTTTTTGTAACAAAAAATCTATCCCTGGTAAAATGCCTGCTTCGGTTTATACAATATCATAAATCAGGTTGGTGAGTAAACCATCTCTAAGCTTGGGTTCAAACCAGGTGCTTTTTGGAGGCATTACATTTCCACTATCGGCTATATCAAACAACTGCTGAATGGTTACCGGATGTAAACTAACAGCCAGTGCCATTTCGCCACTATCCACTCTTTTTTCCAGTTCACCCAGGCCGCGTATTCCGCCAACAAAATCAATGCGTACATCGGTCCGCTGATCTTTTATATTTAGAATAGGGTCAAGAAAATTATCCTGTAAAATGGTGACATCTAAAATGCCAATAGGATCAGTAGTATAGGTATTTTCTCTGGCAGTTAAGCGATACCATTGGTTGCCGGTATACAAACCAAACTGGTGTAATGCTGCCGGAGAAAAAGCCTGGGCTACTTTTTCAACGGTAAATTTTTCTGCTGCCCTTGTTAGTAATTCATCTGCGCTTAGTCCGTTCAAATCCTTTACCACCCTGTTGTAATCCATTATTATCAATTCGCCGGCAGGAAATAAAGTTGTTAAAAAAATGCCTGCACCAGCAGGAGGATTTGAACCAAGCGCCGCACGCACTTTTGCAGCAGAAGCGGCCCGGTGATGACCATCTGCAATGTAGGTGTAGGGAACCTGTGTTTTAAAAATGGTGGTTATTTTATTGATAGTGTCATTGTCATTAATGATCCAGATAGTATGTTGTATACCATCGTCGGCCAATAAATCATACACCGGATTTTTGCTGGTTTTCCAGTCGCTGATGATGGTATCAATTTCAGCTACATTTTTATACGCTAAAAAAACATTGCCTGTTTGCGCACCGGTTGTTTTAATGTGTTTGATTCTATCCTTTTCTTTTTCGGGTCTTGTAAACTCATGCTTTTTAATGAGCTCATTTTCATAATCATCTACACTGCTGCCGCACACCAAACCTGTCTGGCTTTTACCCTGTCCGTCCGAACCCGCACGGGCGGACATGATCAACTGGTAAATGTAGTAGCAAGGCTTACTTTCCCTGAACAAAATATTACGGCTGATAAAAGTATCCAGGTTACTCTTTGCCTTATCATATACTTCCTGCGAATGACTATCTGTATCATCAGGTAAATCAATTTCACTTTTTGTAATGTGCAAAAAACTGAAGGGATTGCCCTGCGCTTCAACTTTTGCTTCCTTGCTGTTGAGCACATCGTAAGGGCGACTGGCAACTTTTTTTGCATGTTCTGCCTGCGGTCTTAATGCTTTAAAAGGACTAATAGTAATCATATATTCAATAGTTATCTTGGTAATTTTTCAGCAATATTTTTATGCATGGGATAAAGCAAATTCTTTCATGGCCTGCACCAGTACTTCTACACTGCTAATGGGCAATGCGTTGTATAAAGATGCCCTGAAACCGCTTACCAGCCTGTGTCCTTTAATGCCAACAATATTTTTTTGCTTTGCAAAGTTTAAAAATTCTTCTTCTAATGCCGGCGTATTCATTACAAAACAAACATTCATTTTACTCCTGTCTTCTTTGGCAACTGTGCCGGTAAACAATGGGTTGCTATCTATTTCCCGGTACAGCAATGCAGCTTTGGCATCATTTAATTTTTCCACTTCGGCTACACCGCCTATTGACTTTAACCAGCGAAGCGTCAACATACAAACAAACACTGCAAACACCGGAGGTGTATTCGTCATACTGCCATCCTTAATGTGGTTGCGGTAATCCATTATAGAAGGAATGGCACGTTTTACCTTACCGAGAATAGCGGGGTTTACTACCAGTAAATTAACACCGGCCGGACCCATATTTTTTTGTGCCCCGGCATATATTAAATCAAAGGCATTAAAATCAATTACCCTGCTAAAAATATCGCTGCTCATATCCCCTATCAATGGAATACTTGTTTTAGGAATCTTCTGCCATTGACTTCCGTAAATAGTGTTATTGGTGGTAATGTGAAAGTATTTGGCATCATTGGGTACTGCAAAATCTTTTGGTATAATGGTATAATTGCTTTCTTTACCGGTACACACTACTTCTACTTTACCAAATAACTTTGCTTCTTTAATGGCTTTAATGCCCCATACACCTGTATCGGCATAAGCTGCGGTTTCTTTATCATCTAATAAATTCATGGGCACCTGCATAAATTGTGTAGAAGCCCCACCATGCAGAAACAACACTTCCCTATCCGCATCCAGTTGCATCAGTTCTTTTACCAATGCCCTTGCCTCATCCATTACCGTCTGAAAAGTGGATGTGCGATGACCAATTTCCAAAATAGATAAACCGCTGTTTTGATAATTTAAAACTGCTTCAGCAGCCTGCTGAAAAACTTCTTTGGGTAATATTGAAGGGCCTGCGTTAAAATTGTGTACCATGCTATTGCTTTCTTTAAATAGTTTGCAAAAATAACGAATGGGGCAAGAAGAAAAATTTATTTGTTACAGACCAAAAATTTCTGATGGCAGATTTATTTAGATAGCCAAATTCCTTTGTACCAGAATTCCTGCATATGCTGCGTTTAATTTGTTGATGGACAATTTCTAAAAAAGGCAATGGCATATTGATTCGGGTATTTTTTGCAAAAAAATGAAAACCCCAAATCTGCACAATCTGATTTGAGACATCCGACATCAAAAAATCAGCCATCAGCCATCCGTATCTACTCTTCCTGCTTGCCAATCATTTTGCTGCCCAAACGCCATTGATTGTTCAATTCATCAAATGCCTTTATATCATCTGTTGAAAACTGTTGTTTTGATAAAGGAGTCAAATCCGGCTGCCCTGCATTTACCCAGGCTGTATACCAGAATGAAGCCACTGCAAAAATGGATTGTCGCATTCTTCGTTCAATCATACCTTCTAATTTTTTATTAAATGCAATGGTAAAAGTTGAAGAATATTGCCTTATCAATACACCGTTACGATTTTCAAAAGCATATTTTTTATCGGCAGGAAACTGCTTTGTCAATTCTTTTTCAAAGTGTAAAACAGAGTCTGCGGCTTTGGCGCTTTCCAACACCCTTGACCATGCAAAATCCAACGGGTTGCTGATGTATGCTGCTTTGCCTATAAAAAAATCGAACTCTTTTTCTGCCAGCAGTTCAGGCACCCTGCTTTCCCAAAAAGCATGTATGCCCCGTTGATTGGTGTATTGCCCGTTGTGGTTGCTGTTGGCGTGTAAGGGTACATGTGAGTCGGCAATATAATGGCCCAGCTCTGCGCTGCCCTTCATGATCTTACTAAAATTTCTTTCCCTGAAAGCAGCCGTGAGCCTGGCTAACATGGTTTGTATATGCCACGGAACAATACCGTATTCCCGCAAAGAATCTTCCCCGAATTTGACCACTGCATCCTTCCATTTATGAGGCAAATCCGTATAAGGATAGTTGCCGTAATGATCAATATCAATAAAATGACGTGCGCCTTCATCCGGCACCGCATACCGGCGTTTATCAGGATCAACCGCATGTTCACTTATAAAATTAATATTCGGCTTATACAATACCATCATCTGCGGTGGCAATAAAAATACGGCATAATAATTTATTTTTTGATGGGCATAAAACCCCCAGCAAAAACATTTGCTACTGATAAAACAAAAACTAATAAGTAAAAAGATACGCTTCATTGTGAAGGACAAAAGTATTGTTACTGATTTTTATTTTGTATGATTAAAAACATCTTTCGCTGCAGGATCTACCACCGCAGTAACACCGCCGCTAACTGCAAACTTCATACTTTGTGCAGCGCTGATATTTGTAATAGGCTTTACCCGGCTTTTGGGAATAATATATACATTGCCCGCCACAGAATAGGCCATTGGAATATATACAGCCACATAATCTTTAAAACCAAATTCCGCCATATCATCCTGCGTTATAAAGCCAATGCGCCACACATCGTTGTTATCTACGTTGGCCAGTACATTATTGGTAAATTTTTTTTTCTCGCCAGCAAAGGCTTCAAAAAAATCTTTTAGGGTAGAATAAACAAATTTTATTCCTGGTGTTTTCTCCAGCACCCGGTCGAACACTTCCACAATTTTTGTAAAGATGTACGACGAGGAAACATAGCCCACCAGCAATACAAGCGAAATTACCAGCACAAACCCTACGCCGGGGATACGTTTTATGTTTCCCTGCGCATCTTCCATAATGCCGGGAACAATGCTATGGATTAAATTGGGCAATATGCCATCTATAAAACCAAATACCGCAGCAATAGTCCAAAAGGTAATGGCAATAGGGGCCAATATCAACAAGCCCTGCAAAAAATACTGCAGTAGCCGCTTATAGGTGAAAGGTTGTTGCATACAAAAATATTTTGATAAACAAAGATACTTTATTGCAATGCCTTTGCTAAAAAGAAGAAATTGTTATGAATGGCAATAATACAGGATGGAAACTTTGGTTACAAAAAAAGTTTCCGTAGTTTTGCATTTCATTATGGCAGATATAGAAACAGGTTTACGCATTCAGCAAAAGGCACATGAACTTTTTATGCAGTATGGCTTACGCAGCGTTAGTATGGATGATATTGCCAACAGCCTTGGCATGAGCAAAAAAACAATTTACCAGTACTTTGCCGATAAGGATGAACTGGTAGATGCAGTGGTAGATGCCGAGTTTAAAAAAAATGAAGGCATTTGCGACTATGACCGGTTGCATTCGAAAAATGCCATCCATGAAATATTTATGGCCATGGATAAAGTAGTTGAAATGTTCAGCACGATGAACCCTTCGCTGGTTTTTGATATGCATAAATATTTTCCCAGGGCTTTTCAAAAATTTCACAAACATAAAAACGATTACCTGTACAATGTAATCCGCGATAATATTATCCGCGGCATCAATGAAGAATTATACCGTGCCGAAATGAATGTTGACATCATTGCAAGGTTCAGGGTTGAAAGCATTATGATCCCGTTTAACCCCGAGTTTCATGCAAAGATGAAATACAATATGGCGGAGATTGAAGAAGAGTTTATTATTCATTTTCTATTTGGAATGGCTTCTGCCAAAGGATATAAAATGATTGTAAAATACCAACAAGAGCGACAAAATAAAAGCAACAATGGAAAGAAGTAAAATGAAAAAAACAATACTGATAATGGCTGTTGCACTGTTTTTAACGGGCAGCACTTTGATGGCACAGCAAGTAAATCAGTTTTCGGCAAAGCAGGCGGTAGACTACGGTTTAAAAAACGCATTACAGGTAAAAAATGCATTGCTGGATGTATTGATACAACAACAATCCAACAGGGATATCACATCGGCTGCATACCCCGATATAAAGGCTACCGGCGCATTTAATGATTATTTAAATATCCCCACTTCCCTATTACCTGGTGAATTTTTTGGAGCGCCTGCAGGTACGTTTATACCTGTAAAGTTCGGAACAAAATACTCTGCCAGCGGCGGTGTATCGCTTAGCCAGGTACTTTTTGACGGGCAGGTATTTGTCGGACTACAGGCCCGTAAAACAAGCATTGATGCCAGGGTAAAAGCCGCTGAAATAACGCAGGAAAATATAAAAGCAAATATTTACAAAATATACTATCAACTGGTTGTTAGTAAAACGCAGATTGATTTGCTGAATGCCAATATTACAAGACTGCAAAAACTGGAACATGATACAAGGGTAATATATAAAAACGGATTTGCCGAAAAAGTAGATATAGATAAGTTAACTGTGCAGATAGCCAACCTGGAAACAGAAAAACTAAAAGCCTTAAATAGCATCGCAAATGGCTATTCAGGTTTAAAAGTTTTGATGGGCATGCCGGTGAAAGACAACCTGGTGTTAACAGACACGTTGAGTGAAAACCAAATAAAAGAAAACATTTTAGAAGCTTCTAATTATCAATACAGCGACCGTAAAGAATACCAGTTACTTGAACTAACCAATAAGTTGAACGCCTACAATATTAAACGATATAAATTAAGCCAGATACCAACATTAAACTTTAATGCCAATTACAGCAAGCAGGCCCAGCGTACTGCATTTGATTTTTTTAAACGCAGCGGCGACTGGTTCACTACTTCTTTTATTGGGCTTAATTTAAACATACCCATTTTTAAAGGCTTTAGTGCCAGGGCTAAAATAGCGGGCGCAAGGCTTGCGCTGCAGCAAACACAAAACCAGTTGGAAGCTCAGAAGATAAGTATTGAAAATGATGTGGAAGTTGCAAAAAACAATTTTACCACTGCCATTGCTACCATGGATTACCAGAAAAAAAATATGGCTTTGGCAGAAACAGTTTATGACCAAACCAAAAAGAAATATGAAGCAGGTACCGGCAGCTCAACTGAAATTAATACCGCACAGGTAGATTTAAAAACAGCACAAACAAATTATATCAGCGCCCTGTACGATGCTATCATTGCCCGCATTGACTTTTTAAAAGTAACAGGAAAACTGCAATAAAATCACATATAAAAATGACCATTAAAACCAACAACGTGTATACATCAATCAATCATAACACCATGAAACAATATTTTTTTATTGCCATTGCCGGGCTGGTACTTTTATCCTCATGCGGCGATAGCAAGAAGGACGGCAATGCTGAGTTGAATGACAAAAAAGTGGCACTGGAAAAACTAAAAACCGACAAGGATAAAATTGATAATAAAATTACCAGCCTTGAAAAAGATATCGCCAAACTGGATACCAGCGCAGCAAATGCGCCAAAAGTAAAACTGGTTGCTGTACAAACTCTAACTACTACCGACTTTGCGCATTACATAGAATTACAGGGGAAAGTTGATGCAGAAAACATTTCCTACATTTCTCCAAGAGGCCAGGGTGGACAGGTGAAAGCCGTGCTTGTTAAACAGGGAGATTATGTAAAAAAAGGGCAGTTGCTTTTGAGATTGGATGACGCAGTGCTGCAACAAAATGTAGCCGCCGCAAGAGAAGGGCTTGAAAGTATAAAAACCCAATTGAGCTACGCTAAGAATATTTACCAGCGCCAGAAAAATTTATGGGATCAGGGCATTGGTACAGAAGTACAATTAATTACTGCAAAAAACAATGTGGCCACCTTAGAGAACCAGTTAACCGCCACCCAGGAAAATGTAAAATCAATACAGGAACAATCTAAAACATCCCTTGTGTACAGCGATGTAAACGGCATTGCAGATTTGGTAAATATCCGGGTAGGCGAAACGTTCATTGGTCAAATCAATGGCATACCACAAATCAGGATTGTAAACAATTCCCAGCTAAAAGTTACGGGTAATATTCCCGAAAACTACCTCGGTGCGGTAAGCAAAGGAAGTGCGGTAATTGTACAAATGCCGGATGTAAATAAAACATTTAATGTCGCAGTAAGCTTTGTGGGGGCATCCATTGATATTATTAACAGGGGCTTTGTTGTGGAAGCAAAATTACCGGCAGACCCTTCTTTAAAACCAAACCAGATAGCACTGATAAAGATTAAGGATTATGCAGCAGCGAATACCATTTCAATTCCGCTCAACACTTTACAAAATGATGATAAAGGAAAATTTGTGATGGTAGCCAGCACAGAAAACGGCAAAATGATGGCGCATAAAAGGCCGGTAAATATTGGTTTATTAAACGGAGATGTGCTCGAAATAAAAACAGGTTTAAAAGCAGGCGATGTATTGATTACGGAAGGATTTGGAAGCTTATATGAAGGGCAATTGCTGACAATAAAATAAGCTGCCCCCATCCCCTCCCGATAAAATCGAGACGTTGTTCCGGGATGTAAGTTACCAGCTGTTAAAATTACACAATCTCCCAAATACTCTTTTAGAGAAATGGGTAAAACATAACACCCTCTTCGCAACACTCCTTTAGGGAACGGGGGCAAACAAACCTAATTTTTATGAGTGCAATAGAAACAATTAAAGAAAAGTTTAAAGAATTTAAACCAACTTCCTGGAGTATTACCAACAAAACCTCTATTTACCTGGTGATGTTGTTTATATCAGTGATTGGTATTTATCAATTTCTAACACTGCCTAAAGAACAGTTTCCGGATATTGTAATACCCACCATTTATGTGCAAACCATTTATGTAGGTAACTCACCAAAAGATATGGAGAACCTTGTTACAAGGCCTATCGAAAAACAGATTAAAGGCATTACCGGTGCAAAAATCAGCAAACTAACCAGCACATCCCAACAGGATTACTCGGCCATTACGGTTGAGTTTGATACAAAAGTAGAAACAACAGTAGCCCTTCAAAAAGTAAAGGATGCGATTGATAAAGCCAAACAAGACCTGCCAACTGATCTTACCCAGGTACCCACAGCGCTGGAAGTAAATCTGAGCGATCAGCCCATTATGTATGTCAATCTAAGCGGTGACTATGATATGGTGCGGTTGAAAAAATTTGCAGACGATCTGAAAGATAAATTAGAAGACCTTCCCCAAATAAACCGAATAGATATTGTTGGTGCACCAGAGAGAGAGTTCCAGATAAATGTAGACAACTTTCGTATGCAAACTGCCGGTGTTACATTTGATGATATAACCAATGCAGTACAGCGTGAAAACATGGATATCTCCGGGGGCTTGCTTGACGTTGGTTCAATGAAACGTAACCTGCAGTTGAAGGGTCAGTTTAAAACAGCCTATGATATTGAAAAAGTATTGGTTCGCAACACAGGTGGTTTTCCTATTTACTTAAAAGATATTGCTACCATAAAAGACACTACAAAAAATGCAGAAAGCTATGCCCGCCTTGATGGAAAAAATGTGGTTACATTAAACATCATCAAACGCAGTGGTGAAAACTTAATTGAAACAAGTGAAGGTGTTAAAAAAACAGTTGAAGAAGCAAAAGGAGTTTTATATCCCACCAATTTAAAAAC
>JAYUBR010001150.1:0-3622 GCA_043740775.1 Ferruginibacter sp.
CTGCTGCTGCTAATGGCAACATCGTATTGAAGTGCTGCAGGCTTATTTATATTTTTAATGGTTCCTTTACCTTTCATGCTAAAACCGGTGCTGTTGATATCAAGGTCTGCAGCACTGTTTTTCATGTTACCTTTCAGGTGTGTAGCAAAACTGAAAACAGCGGGCAGCTTATTCATCAATTCATTGTTTAGGCTGCCCGGCGGCATAAATTTTATGATATCCGATTTTGGCAAGCTGCTGTTAAAAATAGTAACATCATACGCCAGGCTATTGGTATCGGTAACATTATATAAAATTGCCTTTGCATTGATCCTGGTGCCATCCAAACCAGCCAACTGCAATAACGGAATATTTAATTCTTTCAACGTGCCATTTACATCTGCAGAAATATTGATGAGTTTGTTTTTAAATTTTTCTTCGGGCATGTATTTTTTTATAAACGGTGCCAGCATGTAAATATCATTTACTGCCACAATGGTATTTTTAAGCTGTATATCTATTTCGCTATTTTGTGGTGTGGTTGTAATCTTTTTGATGTCGTCATATTTAACCACGAGTTTATTTTGAACTATACTTTGTGGTGTTTTTATATAAAGGTCTCTTACCTCAATTCCTTTATTGCTATAGTGAACATCTGCATGGGTACTGTCTATTTTAAAACCGCTTTTATCGGCAAAGGCCAGTTGATTGATATCGGCTAATATAATGTCTGCTGAATAAAATATGCGGCCGGTATTGATATCAATGTTTTTTAAGCCTATATGCGAATAATCAAATCCTGCTTTTGGTGCTACATTGTTATCGTTGTAAACAATAATATCATTACTTAACCGCAATTGATCAATAGCAATTTTCCATTTGCTGGTTGCTGTTAAGCTGTCTGTAACATTTTTAGAAATCAATTTTGGCGTAGTAAATTCTATGGCAGAATTATCTAAAATAATTGTACCCATCACGGCATTTTCAGCCGCAAGATTAAGATTGGTTTTACTAACGCCCAAGTGCTGAATTGTATTGAAGTAATACATTCCGTTTACCTTGTTTTGATAACTTATTTTGATATCATTGAGGTTAATATTTACGGCATTTAAAAACAAATCAATTGCGGCTGTATGCGGAGAAATTGTGGCCGGAGATCCCTTACAAGTAACCATAAAAAATTGTACACCCGATGCTGTAAAATCATCTATACCAAAACGCATCCTGTCGGGCTGGAAGTGGTTTAAATTGGCTACCGCATTTTTTATGTTGGCAGTAAAATTATTACCGGCATAATTATCAGAAAATTTCAACCGGATATCATCCAGGATCAACTTTTTAAAAGTAATTTTTAATGCCGCTGTATCGGCAAGAATAGTAGTATCTTTTGTGGCACCTGCAAACGCATTGATGATAAACTGGTAATTGAAAGCGGTATCATTTTCGGGCCTTGAAATATTGGCGTACATATTTTTTGCCGCCACCTTGCCAATATCAATTTTACCGCTGAGGAGATGGAGCATGTTGATGTCAACTGAAATTTGTTCGCCATATAACAACGTATCTTTCTTCTCATCTTCCAAGCAGATGCCTTTTAGCTCAACCCATTTTGGCAGACTAAAATCAAGCGAACCAATAGCAACTTTTGTTTTTAATTTATTTTGAAGAAAGGATTGAACCTTGTTTTTTATAAAATTTTTTCCTGAAGAAGTGTTGATAAAGATGAAAGCAGCAATTATAATTACGAGCACAGTACCTAACAGGTATAAGATAATTTTACCTGCCTTTTTAAAAATTCTTTTTGTAGTCATTCTGCTTAACCTGGTTAACTCTTAAAAATAATCAGCTACCCATCCTAAGTAACCTTTGAGCAATGTAACGAATAACAATATTGTGCCTGTTTTTAAAGGTACCTTGCAGTAGTGAAATTGTTAATAAACACAACCCTTCTTAAAAGATTGGGCATATCCGTGGAATTAATTCTACAAACCTTCAGGATAACTTGTCAAGGCATTTTTTGATATCGACGCCCTTTTGAAGTACGCCGCTAAAAATATCGCCCTTTTTTGCAACCCTTGCCAACATATTATGTATTGTAAAAGCACCTGGATGCATGCCCTTTTTAACTTCCGGCCAGTCAAGCGGCGCTGATACGGTGGCACCGATTTCTGGCCTCAGACTATAGGGTGCGGCAATGGTTTGCCCCCGCCTGTTTTGGAGGTAATCCAGGTAGATATTTTTATTGCCCCGCTTTGCGAGGTTGCGTTCAAGGCTTGTAAACTCCGGTAACATTTCATTTACCATCGTGCAGAGAAAATGTGCAAAATCTTTTACGGGTTCGTACAAATATTTTTTACCCATAGGCACATAAATATGAAGCCCCGTAGCCCCGGATGTTTTACAAAAAGCGGTTGCACCTGCCTTATCTAAAATTGTTTTAAATGCATTTGTGGTTTCAATCACCTGCTCAAAAGTATTTTTTTCAGAAGGGTCAATATCAATGATCAGGTAGTCCGGTTTATCCAAGTTGGTGATGGCGGAATTCCATGGATTTATTTCTATGCAACCGAGGTTATTCAGGTAAGCCAATGTTGCCTTATCATTACAAATAATGTAGTCTATATCTTTGTTCGCGGAGTCAGAAAAAATTTTTTCACGCTTTACAAATTCAGGGGCATCTTCACCTGCATCTTTATGAAAAAACCCACTGTCATGAATGCCGTTCGGGTTTCGTTTCAGCGACTCCGGCCGGTTTTTTAAATAAGGTAAAATATACTCACTCATCTGCTGGTAATAATCAACCACCATACCCTTGGTAATGTTATCTTCCGGAAAATAAATCTTGTTCTGATTGGTGAGTTTTACTTTCGTTTTTCCAATCATCAAATCCTTATCATTTTCTACAGGTGTATCCTCAGCGGCTGGTGTATTTTTTTTGGCAGATGTTGCTTTTATCATAACAATGTCTTTAATGGTTTTATCTTCCCGCATGCGTAAAAAAATGGGATGGCGCATTTTTCCATCAGTCGTCCATTCCGTAAATTTTATTTCGCAAATATATTTTGGTTTAACCCAGGTAACAGGCATATTGGTTTTTACAACTTCTTTAAACGGTGAATTTTTAGTTGCAAGCGGCTTTAATTTTTGATACACTTCTTTTAATAATTTATCCGTAAATCCTGAGCCTGTGTGGCCTGCATATTTTAATCCATTTGCATCTTTTACAGCCAACACCAATGCCCCAAAATAAGAACGGGCACCTGTTGGTTCAGTGTAGCCAACAACAACCACTTCTTCTGATTTATGGTGTTTTATTTTTAGCCAGTCACTGGTTCTCGTTCCGGCAAAATATTCACTGCCGGCCTTTTTTGCCATGATACCTTCCAGGTCGTTCTTTTTTGCGGCATTAAAAAAAGCAATTCCTTTCGAAAGTACATGTTCAGAATATTTTATTACCGCATTTTTTTTAATTAGTTTTTTCAGTAACTCTTTTCTTTGCAGCAATGTTAAACCGGTAGTTTTATGACCATCTAAAAAAAGCAAATCAAAAACATAATAACAAACCGGAAACCGGGTGTTGTCTTCATAATGTTGTAGTTTTTGAAAGTCGGATTTGCCTTCTTCATTGATAACAACAATCTCA
>JAYUBR010001151.1:0-3612 GCA_043740775.1 Ferruginibacter sp.
AAAAGAGGATAACAGAAATCAGCAGTGTTCATTAATTGAAAGAAATACCGTCAAACAAAACAGTCACTGTTTCTTATTCAAAAAAAATATTTTTAAAACTTCAGTATCACTCCTGCCAACACACCCGTTCCATACACTTCGTACCCATACCAGCGCTGGTATTTATTGTTGAAGATATTGTTGATATCCAGCCAGGCGCTTATTTTTTTATTGATGGTTACTTCAACGCCTGCACTCAGGTCGGCGGCGCCGCTTAAGGTTTTGTTTATATTGCCGGGCAACAGGTAAGCCGATCCGGTATATGCAGTAAAATCACTTTTAATCATCACCTGTTTAAATGCCCACCAGCGCAGGGATGCGTCAATTTGCAATGGGATGGTTCCCCAGGCCTTAGCATTGTTATGCAGGCCAGTGTACCCATTAAAAGTCAATCCGGCGGTAATAGTAAATTTATCCTGGCTTATATAACTCAAATCGCCATGTATGCGCAGGTCCGCCAGCTTGCTTTCGTTACTAACTTTAAACGATTTGGAATCAGAACCTATGGCAGTATCATTTATAAAGAAAGGTAAATTTTTATACCTGAGCAGGCCGCCCTTGGCACTAAAATTAAAATGCTTGCCAACAGATGCCTTGATGCCACCATACAATTCAGTTTCCATCGTATTGAGTTGAGGGGTAGTAACCTGCGACAGGTAAGGATTGATAGCCGTTAAATTCTGGTAACTGTTTTTAATAAAGCGGCCAATGAAACCAGCCTGCACCAAAAATGGTTTGTCAGGTATTTGCGCCTCGCCATAAAAATTGGGGAGTACAGTTAGCTTACCATTGTCCCAGGCAGGCGTTACACCACCATGCAACGATAACACTGGTGTTGTATAAATTAATTCAGGTGCAATTGAAAAAATATTGTTGTTGAATTTGATATTATTGGGGATATAATTTTGGGTGGTATACGTGGTGATATCTGCTTTGGCAACCACTTTTACAGAAAAAACATCTCCGATGGTTTTTTCTACAGGAGCTTCTATTAGCAGAGAACTTTCCGTTAGTTTTTTCTGGTTAGTGAAAACATTGATCTCTACATTGGGGTTATAATTTATGCCTGATTCGTTTACATCTTTGTTGCGAAAGCCTCCTTTTAATTTAACATCCGTTAACCGCTGCAACAGATCGTTTTTATTGTAATTATGTAGCGAATGATCGTAACCGTATAAATAATAATCATACTGACAAATACCTGCACTGCCATACACTTCATTCCTGTCTGTAAAATAACTGCCGCTTGCTTTTGCATTCATCTTGCTGTAATCCTGATTTTTTATTTTTCCTTTTGATGAAATATAATCAGCATATACATTTACTAAACTTTTTTTACCATCTCCAAAACTAAATCCGGCATTGATATACGGCGTTGAATAATTTCCAAAGCCTGCTTTCAAAAAATTCCGGGAACCCATATCAAGGCTGGTATCCTGCGTTAAAGCCAATGGTTTTAAAGACATTGGCTGGTAGGTATAAAATAAATTTTGTGATGGAATGGCATAAGGCGAAACCTGTTTGGCTGTATCTGCGGTTAAATTGGTAGCAGAAAAATTAATTTTAACCGCATTGCGCAACACCGGTTTATAGCTGGAAGTAATATCAATGCTTTGCTTTTTCGTAGTATCTCTTTGGGCAAAACATGCCAGTGCCGGTAAACAAAATAAACCTGTTATTATACTTTTTGTGCGCATGATAATGTATATATTTTAAGCTCCTCTTTAATAAAAATGGTAACAGTAAAAAACCTGTTAATTTACTTTTGATAATTCTTTTTCCGCAGCCATCGCTTTATCCAATTTTTGCTGGGCGGTTGTTTTCAATTCCGGTATGGTAGAATTTTGAGCCACACTTTGATAGGTTGCCTTTGCATTGAAAAAATCTTTTTGCTGCATAAAAATATCACCCAATAAAATATAACTGCTGGTAAGCCAGTAATCATAACTGCTGGTTTCTTTTATCACCACCTGGGCCGCTTTTTCTGCCGCAGTATAATTACCAAGGCTAAACAAACAGTTCGCAATTTCATACCTGGCTTCTGCACCCCAGGCCGATTTATTGATGGCTGCACACGATTTAAATGAAGTGATAGCGTCATTGCAATCATTGCTTTTTTGCTGCGATTTACCCAGCACTAAAAAGGCAACCGATCTGTCATCGGTACTAATGCCTTTACCTTTTAATAAATTTTTTGCGGCTTCATTTGCCTGGTCATATTCTTTCAACTGGTAATCGCAGCGAACCAGTCCCCTTGCGGCTTCCAGTTGATTGTCCTGGTTAACGGCACCTGAACGAAGCAATTCAAAAGCCTTCTTTGCATTGGGATAATCTTTTAATTCAAAATAATATATGCGGCTGACTGCAAGCGCTGACCTTTCAAAATATTTGTTGATGCCTTTGCTGCTTACATAATTATACCCTGTTAAGGCATTGCTCCAGTCTTTATTTTTTGAGTAACATTCGCTGCGAAAAAAGCTGGCTTCCAGTACAGAAGCGCCAGCAGGAAACTGGGATAAATAATTGGTAAAGCCGGCGATAGCGCCAGCACAATCATTGCCGTTGTATTTTAATTCGGCAGCCGAATAAGTAATTCCATCTGCCTCTGTTGCCGAAATATTTTTACCATTTTTACGCATCAGTTCAACGTACTCATTTGGTTTTCCTGATTCTACATAAATGCTTTTAAGGTTGTCCAGCGCTTCATCCGCCTCGGCTGACTGAGGGTATTGCTGTATCAGTTGCTGATAGTTAGCCAGGGCTTGTTCGTTGTTATTGAGGTTATAATAACTAAGGCCAAGTTTTAAATATGCTTTGGGTTTTAATCCGCCTGCATTGTTGTAGGTTAGTACCTTATTTAAATAAGGAAGGGCTTCCGTGAATTTTTCATCGGCCATATACGTATTGGCTACTTCCATTGTTGCATCGGGCACAAGACTGCTCTGCGGATACAGGCGGGTTGCGCTGTTTAGGCCGGCGATTTTTCCGGATGCACTTTTTATGCCCGCAATCATTGCTTTTTGAAACAGTGCATAATCACTTTGTGGCAAGGCGTTGCTGATTACAATATCATACATGCTGTTTGCTTTGGAAAAATCTTTCATCATAAAATAATCGTCAGCGCTTCTTATATAAGCGTCCTGTTCAACAGCAGTGGCTGTGGTACCGGATTTCGCTATTGCTTCAAAATTGGCAAGCGATTGTTTGTAGCTTTCTTTTTTCATCCAGCAATAACCAAGATTGTATTTTGCAGTGGCAGGCGTTGCTTCACCTTGTGCCACAGCACCGCTTTGTAAATAGAAAGATAAGTAACGGATGGCTGCATCATAATCGGGTATCCGGTAAGCAATTTCTCCCTTCCAGAAGTTAGCATACGGAGTAACAGAAGATGCAGGCAATTTCAAAATTTTTGTAAACAATTCATCTGCCTGTATTATTTGCTGATCGTTAAAATATTCAACAGCACGGCCATATAAAATACGCGGATAAACATTTTGCATGGAAGCAGTTGGCTTACCAAAAGACTCATATAAGGTAAGCGCATCATTAAAATTATTGGTGTTCGCCAGCAGA
>JAYUBR010001152.1:0-3610 GCA_043740775.1 Ferruginibacter sp.
GGTACACGCAATGGGCTCAATCTTTTCAATTCCAGGCTCAACAGTTTTACACGGCTAAAAACCAAACAAACTGACGAGATTGCCAGCAATCATATCGCCACTATTTATGGCGATTCAAAAGGGCGTATCTGGATTGGTACAACTGGTGGTGGCATCAGCCTGTACCATGCCGGGAACAATAGTTTCAAACGAATGGTCTGCCGGATCACAGACAATACATCACCGGTACTCAACATCAATACCTTTTTAGAAGATAGCAGGGGAAACCTTTGGGCCGGTACCGAAAGCGGCCTTTTTATTTATGAGAATGGTAGAGACTAATTTACCGCCATTAGTCCCCAGCCTGTTACGATAGGCACTCATTCCGTCCGGTCGTTAGCAGAAGGCAAGAACGGTACATTGATCTTGTGCATGGAAGATAACGGGCTGTTAGTTTTTAATCCTGCTTTTAGAACTTACCAGCAATACCTGCACACGGCATCCGATTCCCTATCCATCAGCAGCAACCTTGTAAGAACTGTATTTATCGGTAAGAAAGGGGAAATATGGGTAGGGACTGTGAATGGCGGCCTCGATTGGTTCGATATTACCTCCGGTAAATTTTACAACTATCATTACCAGCCCGATAACTCCAACAGCCTAAGCCAACGAACCGTTTCTGTGCTTTATGAAGACAAACAGGGCAACCTGTGGATTGGCACACACAGAGGAGGTATTAATTTATATACACCCGGCTCCGAAAAATTTAAACGCTACCGGCAAACCACAGCCAACAACAGTTTAAGTTATAATGATGTAAAGTCTTTTTGCGAAGATAAATATGGCAATATCTGGATAGGTACTGATGGGGGTGGCTCAAACCGCTTTGACCGAAAGCAAGGCTCCTTTACTCATTATAAATACGACCCGTTTAATCCATTAAGCCTGGGCTCTAATGAGGTGATAGATATTAAGGAAGATAGCAAGGGCAATTTATGGATAGCCACCTGGGGCGGGGGGCTTTGCTTATATAACAGAGCCGCCAATAATTTTATTCGTTACCACAGCAACACACAAACAAGCGGCCATATTAGTTCCGATTATATCCAGTGCATCTTCGAAGACAAAAATTTACAAATATGGATAGGCACCTACTTCGGCGGCTTGCAATTACTGGATAAAAAAACCATGACATTTACACCGGTAACCAAAAGCAAAACCGGAAAAACATCTCTCACCGGAAATAATATTTTATCCATTGCCCAGGATAAAGAAGGCAATTTGTGGATTGGTACCGATGATGGCGGACTGAATAAACTGACAGTATCCACCGGTGAGTTTGAACACTATTTTCACCAGGAAGGTAAGAGGCCCGACCTAAGGGTTTTGTTTACCGACAGCAGGGGAAATCTGTGGCTTGGGCAGGCAGGCTTGTACCTCTATAACAAAGCTGCCAAGAGCTTTGCTGTTTTTACAGCTGCAGAGGGATTGTCTGCTGTTTTTATCAAGGGTATTGTAGAAGATAACAATGGCTTTCTCTGGATAAGCACATCTGCAGGGCTTAAACAGCTGGACCCCAAAACAAAGACAGTGAGAACCTATAGCACCGGCGATGGTTTGCAGGATATGGAATTTGAGGCCAACGCTTTTCTTAAAACAAAAGATGGCCAGATCTATTTTGGTGGCGTTAATGGTTTCAACTCTTTTTACCCCAACGAAATAAAACTCAACACATTTATACCGCCTGTTTATGTTACCGATTTTGAGGTGCAAAATAAAAAAGTGGTCGGGGGTAATGGCAATGAATTGCTGGAAAAGGACATCAGCTTTACCAGTAAAATAAAACTCTCTTATAAGGATGCTACTTTTTCATTTGGCTTTGCTGCGCTTAACTATACCGCATCAGAAAATAACCGTTTTGTCTATAAGCTGGAAGGCTGGGATAAAGAATGGATCAATGCAGGAAGCGAAAACCGGGCATCGTACACCAATGTAACCCCGGGCACTTATAGGTTTATTATAAAAGCATCTAACAACGATGCTGTGTGGAATGAAAAAGGGTATATCATTGAAGTAATTATTTCACCGCCTTTTTGGCAAACATGGTGGTTCAGGCTGCTGGCGGCGGTTGCCGTTTTTACTGCCGGTTATTACATCTACAGCATCCGGCGAAAAATACAGATGCAACGGTATGAGGAAGAAAAGAAGGAAGAGATACACCAGATGCAGCTGCAGTTCTTCACCAATATATCTCATGAATTCCGCACCCCGCTTGCGTTAATTACCGGGCCGGTAGAAAAATTATTAAAAGAAGATGCTGGTTCTAAAAACAGCCATGTGTACCAGTTGATCCAACGCAATGCAACCCGCCTGCTGCAGCTCATCAACGAACTGATGGACTTCAGAAAAGCTGAATCGGGTGTATTGAAATTACAAGTAATGCCGGGCAGCATCCCACTATTTGTACAGGAAATTGCCGAGGAGCTAAGTGAGTTGGCATTGCAAAAAAATATGTCCTTTACGGTTTTGGGCAACACGGCCATAAGCGAAGTATGGTTCGACAGGCAGGTATTGGAAAAGATAATAATAAACCTGCTTAGTAATTCTTTTAAATATACGCAGGATTATGGACAGGTGCAGCTGCAGGTTATGGATTCGCTTGAAAATTTTAAACCGCAGTTTGAAAACGAACTGGTGATAAAACATAATGACGGACCTGGGCCGTTTATTTACTTCCGTGTAGCAGATAATGGCCCTGGAATTTCCGGCGAATCGATGCCGCATTTATTTGAACGCTACTACCGGGTATCCGACAACCACCTAGGATCGGGTATAGGGTTGGCATTTGTAAAAACACTTACCCAATTGCACAAGGGAAATATCTATGTGTACAGCAGCTATAGCAAGGGCACTGAAATTGTAATAGCCATTCCGGTGAGTAAAGCCGACTACGGGAAGAAGGAAAGGTGGATGAAAAATAATGAATCGCCTGTTCGTATAGAAAGCCTGGTAACATCACCATCACTGAATGCAGCATCCAGTACGATAAAACCACTAACTACACAATTAGAAACAAGACAATCACAAGAGTACGTCCTTCTTATTGCCGACGACAATGCCGAACTGCGGACCTTTCTGAAGGAATCGCTTGAACAGCAGTACAGGATTATTGAAGCTGCCGGTGGAAAAGAGGCAATGGAAAAATCATTGGAATATTTCCCCGACCTTATCATCAGCGATATTATGATGCCGGTGATGAACGGCATAGATTTTTGCAGGCTAATAAAAACAACGATTGAAACAGCCCATATACCCTTCATCCTTCTCACTGCAAAAGATGGTCTCGAATCCCATATAGAAGGCACAGAGACAGGTGCTGATCATTATTTTTCAAAGCCACTCAGTATTGCCATTTTGCAACTGACGCTGCGAAATATACTGGCACAAAAAGAAAAATTAAAAGAGCATTACCGCAAAGACCAACATGCCGAAATAAAAGAGCTGGCCCACTCCAGCAGAGACAAGCAATTTATGGAAGACCTGCTGGCACTGATAGAAAACAATCTTTCAAAACCAGAGATGGATATTGATTTTGTATGTTCGGAAATCGGCATGAGCCGTACCAAACTGT
>JAYUBR010001153.1:0-3609 GCA_043740775.1 Ferruginibacter sp.
AGCCACCACAGTAAACCATAATTTTTTTAAGAGCGGTTGCTGGTTGTTTTTATATATAGGCTATTGCATTTCAACCGTACTCAAAAGAAATTTACTACTTTGAGGGATTAAAGCCAATAACAACCATCTTAAATAAATTGTATGACTGAACAATTGACACAAAAACGCCATCCGAAAGGCCTATGGGTTTTATTTGGAACAGAGATGTGGGAACGTTTTAATTTTTATGGCATGCGGGCATTGCTTACCCTTTTTATGGTAAACTCCCTTATGTTTAAAGAAGATTCAGCCTCTATAGTTTATGGTGGATTTTTGGGGCTCTCTTATCTAACTCCAATGCTGGGAGGCTTTATTGCCGACAGGTTTTTGGGAAACAGAAATTGTATTATGTTGGGTGGTTTATTGATGGCTACTGGGCAATTGTTACTGTTTTTTAGTGGAAGCGTTTTTGGTACAAATATGGAGGTTGCCAAAGCCCTGATGTGGTGTGCATTGGGATTATTAATTTTTGGCAATGGCTTTTTTAAACCAAATATTTCCAGTATGGTGGGTAGCCTTTACCCAAAACAGGAGAAAAGTAAATTGGACAGTGCTTTTACAATTTTTTATATGGGCATTAATACTGGTGCTTTTTTGGGCCAATCAATATGCCCGCTGCTTGGGGATGTAGTTGATAAAAACGGCGTAAGGGATATTCATGCATTCAGGTGGGGTTTTCTGGCGGCTTCTTTAGCAATGCTTGCGGGTACTACGCTATTTTATTTTTTAAAAAATAAGTATGTTGTAACTCCTCAGGGAAAACCAATAGGCGGTCTGCCTTCAAAAAATGAAACATCAGATTTTGAAGAAGGAGAATCTCAAAAAGCAACTTTTTCTTCCAAATCTTTGCTCATTGCATTATTCGTTTTTATTGGATTAGCATGCATCATGCATTATGCGTTTGGACAGAATTATATTTACTCACTAATTTATGCAAGTGGCTTAACACTTGCCGGATTAATACTTACTGATAAATCATTAACCAAAGTAGAAACGCACAGAATTATTGTTATTTACATCGTTTCTTTTTTTATTATTTTCTTTTGGGCCGCTTTTGAACAGGCGGGTTCTTCTTTAACTTTTATAGCCAACAACCAAACTGACCGTAATTTTTTTGGATGGCAAATGCCTCCATCAATGGTGCAGATTTTTAACGGATTATTTATTGTTGTACTGGCTATTCCTTTCAGTATGCTTTGGGATTATTTGCGTAGTAAAAGTAAAGAACCTATTTCACCCGCAAAACAGGCTTTAGGGTTAACTTTAATAGCACTTAGTTATTTCATTATTGCCAATAATGTTAAAGGGCTTGGTAATTCGGGTTTGCTATCTGTTAAATGGCTCATCCTGCTCTATTTTATACAAAGCTGTGGCGAATTGTGTTTATCGCCCATTGGACTTTCGCTTGTTGGAAAATTAGCCCCTAAAAGGTTTTATTCTTTACTGTATGGTGTATTCTTTTTATCTAATGCGTCTGGCTATGCCTTAGCGGGCACATTGGGTTCTTTGTTACCAGCAACCGGTGATAAGTTTAAAAAAGCGCAGGAGTTGGGAATAAACCTTCAAGATGTATTGGACAAAAAAATTGTTCCTACAAAGGATCAGTTAACTCAATTAGATAGCAGCCAGATCAATATTAATTATCCGGTATTTGCTGGTTTTCAAATTCATAATTTATTTGAATTTTTTATGGTATTTGTAATACTATGCGGCATTGCGTCAGTTTTATTGTTTGCCTTAACGCCTAAGTTGAAGAAAATGATGCATGGAATAACATAGTTTAAACTTCGTATAATACATCAAGGCAACCATGGTTGCCTTTTTATTTATATCCCGGCGAAACCTCATTATTCAATCTTAATATTTATATATGGAACCCGCCACCACAATAGAAGAAATTCAAAGTTTTAAAGGCAAATATCCTAAACAATTATACCTGCTTTTTTTTGCCGAAATGTGGGAGCGTTTTTCCTTTTATGGGATGAGGGCATTGTTACTTGCGTATATGGTAAGCCAGTTACATTATGATGACCCGAAAGCGTATGCTATTTTAGGTTCTTATGCAGCATTGGTTTATACCATGCCCATGTTTGGTGGCTTTATGGCAGACCGTTTTATCGGTTATCAACGTGCTGTAATATTCGGAGGCATTTTGATGTCGCTGGGACATTTTGTTTTAGCACTTCCAAATGACTGGAGCTTTTTTTACGGCATGGCTTTTATCATTTGTGGTAATGGCTTTTTTAAACCCAATATCTCCAGCCTTGTAGGAACCTTATACAACGCAAATGATCCGAGAAGAGACAGCGGCTTTTCAATTTTTTACATGGGCATTAATGTAGGAGCTGCACTTGGCGGATTTTTATGTGCCTATGTGGGTACCGAGATAAACTGGCATTATGGTTTTGGACTTGCAGGGATATTTATGGTACTTGGCCTGACTATTTTTTTAATCGGGAAAAAATCTTTGGGTAACAGAGGCTTACCTCCAAATGCAGCCGCTTTAAAAAAACCAGTTCTTGTTTTTTTAAAACCCGAACACTTAATATATGGCGGTACCTTATTAGTGGTGCCTTTGGTAGTTACATTATTTAACCATTACAGGGTAATGGATTATATAATGTTTAGTCTTGGAACAATTGCATTTATCTACGTCATTTCGGTTGGAATAAAACTGGAAAAGGAAGCAAAATTAAAGCTCTTTGCCGCACTGATTATGATTATTTTCTCCATTGTTTTTTGGGCAGTTTATGAACAAAGTGAAGGTTCTATGAATCTTTTGGCTGAACGAAATTCGAAGATGATTTTATTTGGTATTGATTTACCTGAATTATCTGTTAATAATTTTTTACCTCCGGGATTTGTAGTCTTCCTAACACTTATAATAGCACCGTTATGGCCCTGGCTAAATAAAAGAGGTAAGGAACCAAGTACTCCATTAAAATTCGCTTTGTCCTTTTTATTTATTAGTGTAGGATTCTTTGTTTTTTATTTAGGTTGTGTTATTAATGAAAGTACGGGTATCATTCCATTGTGGCCATTTGTTTTTGGTTATTTATTTTTTGTTTTAGGCGAACTTTGCTTATCGCCTATTGGTTTATCAATGGTTACAAAATTATCACCAACTAAAATGGTTTCCCTAATGATGGGTATCTGGTTTTTTGGAACTGCTACCGGCGAATTTTTTGCGGGCAAAATTGGTTCGCTAATGAGTGTTCCAAAAAATATTATTAAAAAAAATGACCCTATACTTTCTTTGCCTTATTACGCCGATATAATTTTGACGATCAGTATTGCTGCTGCTGTAATTGGAGGATTACTGCTATTGACCGTTCCATTTTTAAAAAAATGGATGGGTAATGTAAAGTAGAATTACACAAAATTTAAATGATCAAACTTATTTCCCAGTATCAGGCTATCATCCGCCCCAAGCCATTTATTTAAAACTGTAGCGTATACATTTTTAAAATCTACCGTGTGTTTCAAATCGCCTTCGTTTAAATTGGCAAGATCAGGCATGGCGTTAAGTATTCCTTTTTGTTTTAAACCGCCGCTGATGAAGAACATATT
>JAYUBR010001154.1:0-3604 GCA_043740775.1 Ferruginibacter sp.
AATCCGCCTCCCCAATATCTGTATGGAAAAACGCCTTCAATAAATTTTGTAGCAGTTATATTTAAAGGATTGGAAATATCCAGTGCAACCAGGTCGGTATAAACATCTGCATATAAAATATTTCCCTTAACACCAAGATCCATATTACCGGGGATATTTATAAAAGCAATATTTTTTGGAGAGGAAGGATCGGTGTTGTCAATAACATGAATACCTTTATCTACCTCGTTTAAAAAAATGTAATTGCTAATAGTAAATATTTTACCCGGCATTGAAATTTGTGTTGGCGGATTGCTTTTTATATTTTCTTTTACAGCCGCTTTTGTTTTATACACAGGAGTAAAGTATGTATACGTGTGGCTTGTTTCGCAGGTGTCTTTTATGCACCCCTGCATAAAAAATGAGCAGATAAAAAGTATTAAAAAGGTTATTAAAAAATTAGCCTTTTTCATGGCAAATTGTTTTGTGTGTGAGTTTGTAAACATCCTGACAACTATTAACTAACAAGGGTTGCAGTAGTGATAAATTAATTTCTTTTCAGCATTTTTTGCAATTTTATTCCTACAAAACTATAATGTGTTTTGGTATACAACCCGCTGCCGGCAACAGGTGTGGCACTGTAATAAAATTGTGGTCCAAGCAACAAAGCTGGCATATTCTTATTTGCTAAATTAACGGATAGGCCTGCGGTGAACCCAATAATTGTTTTATTCAAAAGCTTATTATCAATATAATATTTGTTTTGATTTACATCAAACTGAAGTGCATTTACATTGATTAACTGAGAAAAAGTGATACCGCCTTCCAAAAGCAGTGGACGTTTTTTTATACAGGCAATTTGAATTTGAACTGCCAGCGGTATTTCTATAAAATGAAACTTGTTGTGATAAGTGTTTGCATTTCCAATCCCATATCTCACCATCCCGTTTAACGAACTATCACCGCCGATGGCCTTATTGGTAGTAAATATTTTATAATTAATTCCGCCCATAAAATTGCTTTTTGCAGAAAGCTTTTTTGATGCTGAAATACCCAGCGTAAAGCCAGTGCCAGGTTTTATTTTAGTGGGCGAATAAGGCGAGCTAATTAGACGATCAAATTGGACACTACTATTGTAAGAAGTGCCAGGGCTGGAACTAAGATTAGTAAGATAATCAGCATAACTACTGTTTGCAGCAGAAGCAAGATACCCACTGGCTGTGGAAGAGTGCCCTGCCATGAAGATTATTCCTATATTCCATTTATTTTTTCTCTTGCTTTCTATTTTCTTTACTGCAATTGCAAGTGTATCGGGTTTTATTTCCAGGTATGCGACTTTCCTGTTTACCTGTACGATGTTTGTATCTGTCATCTTATTCCCCGCGGATATAGGATTCGATGCTTCATTCCTTTTGTGTTTTTGCAGTTCTGTCTGACTATTCTCTGCTATTGAAAACGAATGCGTTGCTATTTCATCTGCAGTACCATCGTGAGTATTTACCGATTTCTTACCTGCAGCATACTGTGTTCTTTTATGCTGAATAACATGATGTTGGTGTACTGGTTTTGTTAATCCTGATAAAATTTCCTGCTCACCAACTTGTTCCTGAACTTTATTAAAGTGTTCATCGCTGGTCTGCTCTCTTACTCTGTCCCCTTTCCGTCCGATGTCATTTTTTAATGCTTCAGTATTTATTTCACCTGATGGAAGATTGTTGCTTTTGATTGATGCATCATTGATCTCTTTATTGGATAACATAACATTCGCTGCTGTTTTATTGCCGGCAGAATATTTTTGTTGTACATCTGATATAATTAGTGTGGTCATTAAAAAGCAACATAACAAAACAATTGTCAAAATCACTTTACGACTGCGGCCTTTTTGTTGTACAATTTTTGCAGATACGGTTTTCCATATTGCATCATTGGGCCGTAATTTAAACCCGGCCATTTTTTGCTGTACCTCTTTTTCAAATTCATTTTCCGGCATACTGTTCGTTTTTTGGAAGTGATGAATATTTTTCTATCCATTCAATCAATAAATACCTTGCCCTTGCATATTGAGACTTTGATGTACCATCGCTGATGCCGAGCAATTGCCCTATCTCTACATGCGTATACCCTTCAATAGCATACAAATTAAAAATGGTTTGAAAGCCCGCTGGTAATTGCCTGATCAAATCGCTCAACTGACGGGCATCCAGTTGTACCACCGGATTTTGGTCTGATACCGGATGCAATGGCGTTTCTGCAAATACCATTTCTTCTCTGTAGCGTTTATTTTTCTTTAAATAATTGAGTGCGGTTGTAACCATAATCCGGCGTATCCAGGCACCAAGTTCGCCTGTAAATTTATAATTGTCTAAATGGACAAATACTTTTATAAACCCTTCCTGCAACACGTCTTCCGCATCATTGAGCGATTTGGTATAGCGATAGCAAACTCCCAGCATTGATGGCGCAAAATGATCGTACAATTGCTGTTGGGCAACCGGCTTTTGTTTAAGGCAATCTTTTACCAATACTGTATAATCCATCATAAGTGTTACATCAACCTGACAAGTATTTGTTGCGAGGGGTTGCATTTGTTGTAAAATAAATTAAATAGCTGGCTTTATCGGTGATGGCTGATTTATTTATATTGGGATATTAGATATTGAGATATTTTGGTTTCGGTTTTGTAGTTACAAATTTGAAGAAGTTGTAAAAAGCTGAAAAAGTACAAGAGGGTGACACAACAATTTACCACATTGCTTCTTAGCCCGGACAAAAATTTTTTGAATAACAATCAAATATATTATAGATTTTTTTCTATAAAATCTTTTAGTCCGTTTAAGGCAGCATCATATCCCGGGCCTGTTATTTTATCTATGAAAATGGCATAGAATTTTTCCCATGGATACCAGTGTAATTTAGTAAGCGCTCTCCATTCTACCCGTATATCATTGGCTGCGGTTAGTGGGGTAAAGCTGATGGTACTTTCAATGTCATTTTCACCTTTGGATTGCAGTATAAATTTTATTGAAGAGGAGTCTGTATCAGTTATTACAAGATGGGTGGTTTTGTTGTTATACACAATATCGCAACCTGCATTTTTACCAGTTGTAACGGTGCAAAAATTGATACCTGCCACACCCTCTTTAAACATGGGATGCCAGTTTTCCCAGTTTTTTAAATTGGCGGTTTGCTGATATAATTTATCAATGGAAGTATTATTAATTACAGTTGCCCTTGACACCCGTACATTAGAAGTTATCAAAAGAGACAACAAGGTGATGGTTATGAACAACCCGGTAATACCGAAAAGAAAAGCCTTTACAAAACGCAACATATTATTCCCATTTAAAAACTTTTACGGCGACAGCATATACTACCACACCCCACAATAATAAAATTCCTATTTCATTTTTTACATCCCACAAATTTTGTCCTTCGAATGCCACGGCCCTCATAGCGGTATTTAAATGGGTTAAGGGCAATGCTTTTGATATGGGTCGCAGCCATCCGGGGAAAGCATCTACCGAAAAAAATGTTCCTCCCAACAAAAACTGGGGAAGGGTTAATAAGTTGGCGAATGGCGGAATACTACTGTCGCTGGTGGCCAGTCCGCTTACGATGAAACCCA
>JAYUBR010001155.1:0-3603 GCA_043740775.1 Ferruginibacter sp.
GTAGCTTTTCTATTTGTATTCTTCAAATTTCGAATCAATTCAACCTGATATATTTTATGTTTTTAAAAAAATGAGTTTAATCGGAAAAAATATCCATTATTCATTTTACAATTATCAATTAAACCCGTACCTTTGCCGTCCGTTAAAAATAATGATTATGAACGCAGTTTCTTTTGTACACGAGCAACTAACCGCCAAACCAGCACTTCCTGCATTTAAAGCAGGTGATAATATTACTGTTAACTATAAAATTGTAGAAGGCAGTAAAGAACGTATCCAAAGCTTTAAAGGCGATGTGATTAAACGCCAGGGAGTTGGTGCTACTGCTACTTTTACAGTACGTAAAATGAGTGATGGTGTTGGTGTTGAACGTTTATTTCCTTTCTATTCTCCAAATATTGAAAGTGTTATATTAAACAAGGTGGGTAAAGTACGCCGTGCCAAATTGTTTTACCTTAGGGAAAGAAGCGGTAAAAGTGCCCGTATCCAGGAAAAAAGAATGGCCGTTGCTCTTAAGAAGAAGTAATTCCCTTATTAAAATATTCAAAAGCGAAAATCAAACAATTGATTTTCGCTTTTTTCGTTTACCCTGACTATAAACAATTGTTGTAGTGGAATGATTAATGTTACCGGAAGAGTTTTTTACCTTTTAAACTTTGCCCCCCACTTAACACTACTATTTCTGACCCTTAAACTCAAAATCATGAGAAAATTAATCTTGTATTCATTATTTATTTTGGTTGTAATTTTTTTTATCTCCTGTTCCAGGGGCATAACAACTTATGAGGCCGCCAATGGCAAGGCAAAATGTGGTCGGCATATCAGGTAACGAAACGATACTCAACCAAAGGACAAAAGATTTGATTATTAACAATCAAAAAAACGGGAAAGAAGATATTTCTTTTATCTTTGTACACTAAATTTAATATCATGTTATTATCAACTTTAAATGCTGTTTTTTTAATTGGAATGCCTGGTGGATCTGAATGGATATTTATTCTTCTGGCAGTTGTATTACTATTTGGTGGAAAAAAAATTCCGGAATTAATGAAAGGAATTGGTAAAGGTGTGAGGGATTTCAATGATGCAAAGACAAATGTTAAGAATGAAATAGAAGAAGGCATGAAAGAAAAGGACAAGGACCAGGAGATCAGGGAATTGAAACAGCAACTGGATCAAAAAAGAGCCCAGGAAGCTCAGACTCAAGATTTACCAAAGTAATTTTTTTAGTTCTACTAAACTTACGGCTGAAGTGATTTTTCTGTCAGGTATCCATTTAATTGGTTAACAGGCAGAAGCTCACACTTCAGCCTGTTTTTATAAATACCCATCAAAATACTTTTTTTTGTTTAGTTCAATTAAAGAATATCAGCAGCAATTAATTGCAGGCAACACTTCCTGTGTTGCCGCTGTTACCCATTACCTGCAAAAAATTAACATTAAAACACACCTGAACGCTTTTACCCAGATTTTTGCAAAGGAAGCATTGGAAAAAGCTGGAACACTGGATGATGCAAGAAACAACGGTTCAAAAACCGGCCGTTTACATGGCGTTGTGGTTGCCATTAAGGATGTTATTTGTTACAAGGATCATACAGTTACTGCTTCATCAAAAATTCTTGAAGGATTTGTTTCTGTATACAATGCCACTGTCATACAAAAATTATTGGATGAAGAAGCCATTATAATTGGCAGTTGTAATTGCGATGAATTTGCAATGGGCAGTACCAACGAAAACTCGGCTTACGGAAATGTATTAAATGCTTTGGATGAAACTAAGGTCCCGGGCGGCTCATCGGGTGGCAGCGCAGTAGCAGTGCAGGCCGGTATGTGCATGATTAGCCTGGGAAGCGATACTGGGGGCTCTGTAAGACAGCCCGCAGATTTTTGTGGTATCATAGGACTTAAACCTACCTATGGCAGAATATCCAGGTATGGCTTGATTGCATACGCTTCTTCTTTTGACCAGGTTGGAATTTTTGGTACTTCTGTGGAGGATGTTGCCATTGCTTTGGATATCATTTCAGGGCCGGATGAATATGACAGTACTGCAATTGAACAAACATTCAACCTGGGAGAAATATTTTTGGGAGAGAACACTTTACAAACTTCCTTAACTGAAAAAAAATACCGCATTGCTTATTTTGAAGACGCATTGCAACATCCATCGCTTGATAAAGAAATCAGTACTGGTATCTTTTCTACAATAAAAAAATTAAAAACTGCAGGCCATGTTGTTGAAGCAGTTGATTTTAATTTGCTGGAATACATTGTTGCCGCTTATTATGTTTTAACAACGGCAGAAGCCAGCAGTAACCTCAACCGCTTTGATGGTGTACGCTTCGGGCATCGTACAAAAGAACCCGTGGCAGATTTAACAGAATTTTATAAACTCAGCCGCAGTGAAGGTTTTGGCAAAGAAGTAAAACGCAGAATATTGCTAGGCACCTTTGTTTTAAGTGCTGGTTATTTTGATGCCTACTTCACCAAAGCACAACAGGTAAGAAGAATGCTGGTTGACCGAACCACCAGTATTTTCAGTGATTTTGATGCTATTATACTTCCCACCGCCCCCACAACAGCTTTCACTATTGGCGACAAAAAGGATGATCCTATTGCTATGTACCTGGCAGATATTTACACTGTATTTGCTAACTTAACCGGTTTGCCGGCCATCTCAATACCTTTGTATAAACATAGCAACGGATTACCTTTCGGACTACAACTCATTACAAATAAAATGGATGAAGTAACTTTACTAAAGTTGTCAGCGCTGTTGCTGCAGCAGTATAAAAATCTTTAGTTGCCCAGAGTAATGAAAAAGTTTTTTACCATATCTTTTTTGTGTGTGTTATTTTTTTCTGTAGCAGCAGATAAGACTAATTTACTGCCATCACCCCCATCGCAATTAGACAAACTAAAAGATACACTTCCGGAAAACATTGCCAAAGAAGATTCGCTGATTGAAGAAGTTATCAAAACAAGAACAGTTCCTAAAAAAGATAAGGTTCAATATTTTAACCAGGTTACCAAATACGGTTTTAAAAATCTTTTTTCCAATTACAGTTACAATGCCGCCATGCCTTATACGGCACAGGTAAATCCCAATGCAGAAAGTTTTGTACAGGATTACATAAAAGCACATGGCAACTACCTGCAAAATATGAAAGGTTGGGGTCAGCCCTATTTTAACCTGATAGAAAATATTTTAACGCAATACGGCTTACCGAAAGAGCTAAAATACATTGCAGTAATAGAATCCAATTTAAGTACCGGAGCTACAAGCAATGTGGGAGCAGGAGGCCCCTGGCAATTTATGCCTTACACTGCCAAAGATTATGGATTGGTAGTAAATGGATTTATAGATGAAAGAAGGGACTATTATAAAAGCACCCATGCAGCAGCCAGATATTTATTGTATTTATATAGCCAAATGCGCGACTGGTTGTTAGTGATGGCAGCTTACAATGGCGGTCCGGGAAGGGTGTACAATGCCATTAAAAAAAGTGGCAGCAATGATTTTTGGCGTTTGCAATATTACCTGCCGGAAGAATCAAGAACGTACGTGAAAAGGTTTATTGCCACCCATTATATTATGGAAGG
>JAYUBR010001156.1:0-3602 GCA_043740775.1 Ferruginibacter sp.
GTTTTTATTTGCTTTGTAGTTGCCGGTGTATTGGCATATACAGGTGACCAAACTAAAAACCTTGACAAAAGAAATTGGTTCATTGCTTTAATAGCCGGGGCTTTAGCTACTTTAATTATGCTCTGGTATTTTATTGATGCTTCCGGAAGTTTTGCAGGCTCCCTTTTTAGTATTGGGTTTTATCTTGCCGCTCTTGCAGCAATTGGTTTACTGATTGCTGCCTATCTTTACAAATCTCCCGGCGACAGTATAAAAGGAGGATTCGATAATTTAAAAGATAGTATCGGATCAAAAACAAAAAGTAAAGAAACCTCCTTATAAAATATATTTGTTTTGTATAGGCATCCTTTATAGCAAGGATGCTTTTTTTGTTTGCCTTAATTAGCAGAAATTTGCACTAAAAAACTACAATATGGATAGTATCGCTGAGATAAGAAAAGAGTACATGCTGGAAACTTTAAGCGAAAAAGATGTTGAACTAAATGCCATACAACAATTTGGCAAATGGTGGCAGGAAGCTACCTCCAGTGAGATAGACGAAGTAAATGCTATGATGCTGGCTACTG
This sequence comes from Ferruginibacter sp., assembly GCA_043740775.1. Taxonomy (GTDB): domain Bacteria; phylum Bacteroidota; class Bacteroidia; order Chitinophagales; family Chitinophagaceae; genus Ferruginibacter. The sequence goes on from JAYUBR010001156.1 coordinate 567, forward strand.
CAACACCTGATGGCAAACCATCAGCAAGAGTTGTTTTGCTTAAGGGCTATGATGAAAATGGATTTGTTTTTTTTACAAATTATGAAAGCAATAAAGGAAAAGAACTAGAGGCTAATCCAAATGCCTGCCTGGTGTTTTTTTGGAAAGAACTGGAGCGCCAGATAAGGCTGGAAGGCAAAGTTGAAAAAGTGAGCAGCCAGGAAAGCGATGACTATTTTTTATCAAGGCCACCGGGAAGCCAGGTTGGCGCATGGGCTTCACCCCAAAGCACTGTAATAGCAGGCAGGGAAGTGATTGAAGCAAACGTATTAAAATATAGCCGGCAATTTGAACAGGAACCCTTACAACGGCCTGTTCATTGGGGAGGTTATCGCCTGAAGCCGCAACTGGTGGAGTTTTGGCAGGGAAGGGAAAGTCGTTTACACGACCGCTTACAATACACCTTGCAGGAAAATACTACCTGGAAAATTGAACGGCTTGCGCCTTAAATAAAAAATGATAATGGATAATTGTAGTTTTTAAAAGCAACAATTATCCATTATCAAATACTGTGTTATCAGGCTTCTTTTGCTTTAGGCGCTGCAGTTTTTTTTGCAGGTTTAGATGGCCTTGATTTGCCGAAAGATCCTTTGGTGATCTTGCCTTTTTTGGTTTTGATATCTCCGCGTCCCATAATATTTATTTTAAAATTTGTTGAATAAGATGAAAAAAGCAAGACCGTAATACGTCTTGCTTTTTAATGTGTTTGGGCAAACATTACAATTTACCAGACAGTTCTTTACCAGCTTTAAATTTAGCTACTTTTTTAGCTTTGATTTTGATAACAGCACCTGTTTGTGGATTGCGGCCATTACGGGCTGCTCTTTTAGATACTGAAAAAGTACCGAAACCAACTAAAGTTACTTTACCGTTTCCTTTTAAAGTTTTTGTAACTGCTTCTACAAAAGAGTCTAAAGTTGCGTTGGCTTGTGTTTTTGTAATGCCTGCATCATCAGCAATTTTTGTAATTAATTCTGCTTTGTTCATAATTATGTTTTTGAAATTAATTTAACTGCAACAAATATAGAAGCTTTTTGATTGCAACAAAATTATTTCTATCAAAATTTATAACTAATAAAACGCTGAAAACCGCAAGGCATAAGGGATTTGAGTATTTTTTAAATCAACAAACCGGGTTGTTGGAATTTGATGAAACGGTAAAAAGCTGTGTGGGCAACGGTTTTAGATGGCTGCAGGCTAAAAATCAACACCCGTGCGGTTTTGCCGTTAATATACAAACCAATTAGATTAAATAAAATCTCTTTTTTTATTTTGCACAATTAGTTAACAACCTGCATTAATGAGCGGAAGGCAATGAATTTATTGCCCCATTTATCAAATGCTTTTTGGCGCATAACAGCGGCAAATCTTTCAACGTAAAGATTGTAGAGGGCTTTACTATCTGCATGGTATTGTATGGTATACGTTGGTCCTTCGGAGTCATCTACTTCCAGTAATTGTGCGATAGTAGCATTGGTAAAGCAGCCAGTTGCAATCATGTCTGGTATGTGCTCCTCTTTTATCCAATCAAGCCAATCGCTTTTTATTGAGTGGTCTACTTTGGTTGTAACGTTATAAATTATCATCGTGTTTTGTTTTATCACCGTCTGTTGTCTTTTTTTAAAAAGAATAAAATTAATGAAGCGGGCGAATTAAAAATTGAATGATTGTCTTTACCCGTCACAATAAGAATAAATGACAACATCGGATTTAGCACGGGATGTGCAAAGCTATCTTTGTACAAGTGGGTGACACAACAATGTTTAACAAAGTTGATTAAGCACGGACAATAATATTTTAATTTTTTATTTCAAGATAAACCGGGCAATGGTCACTGTGTTTTACATCGGGATAAATATCTGCACTTACCAACTGGCTTTTTAACGCATCTGTAACGGTAATGTAATCTATGCGCCAGCCTTTGTTGTTTAGCCGCACTGTAGGAAAACGCTGGCTCCACCAACTATAACGGTGCGGCTCTGCGTGAAATTTCCTGAATGTATCTATCCAGCCACTTGCCAGAAATTTAGTCATCCATTCTCTTTCCTGCGGTAAAAATCCGGATGAATTTTTATTGCCTTTGGGATCGTGAATATCAATTTCATTGTGGGCAATATTATAATCGCCGGTTAAAATTAATTTTGGATATTCCTTTTTTAAGGTGTCAACCCAGGCATGAAATTCGTCCAGCCAAACATATTTAAAAGCCTGTCTTTCCTCACCCGAAGTGCCGGAAGGAAAGTAGGCATTGATTAAACGGATGTCACCAAAATCGGCCTGTATTATTCTGCCCTCATTATCGCTGGAAGGAAGGCCGCAACCAATCACCACGCTATCCGGTTTTATTTTTGAGAAAATTGCAACGCCACTATAGCCCTTTTTTTGCGCACTGAACCAATGATGATGAAAGCCAAGTTCATCTAATTGTTTAAAGTCAACATCATCTTTAGTGGCTTTTGTTTCCTGCAGACAAATAATATCTGCGGGATTGGTTTTAAGCCAATCTATAAAACCTTTTTTAAAAGCGGCACGGATGCCATTTACATTGTATGAGATGATCCGCATGAGGTGTAATTTGTTGTATTTAATAAATTCAAAGAAAGCATTTGTTATTTTACTTTTCCTCCAACCGGAAAAGTAAATCCGAGGTTCAGAATCATTTCATAAGTGCCAAAAGCATGTTTGGCTGTGCCTTCATATACTTTTAAATTAGAGTAACGGGCATAATCTAATTTGTTACAATACTCCAGGTAAACATAATTGAAAAACGTAGCCCTTACAGCTCCCTCAACACCCATGTTCCAGCCACCAAACTGAAAACCTGGCTTATTGGCATTACCAAAAAACCTGTTTTCAACATGGGGAATAACAGGGCCAATACCGGCTTTGGCTAACAAATCAATTTTTATTTTTTCATTGTCTGCCATATACCATTGCCAGCGTTTAACAACATTAAACAACAAAAAATTAGCGCCGTTATTGAGGTAATAATAAAAA
>JAYUBR010001157.1:0-3589 GCA_043740775.1 Ferruginibacter sp.
TTGAATCAGAATCAGTGAAATGCAAAGATACAAAGCCTGTATTATTAATATTGCAATCATGTTTCGTGATTAAAATCTTAACTTGCCTTTAGTATTTCAATATTCATTTTTACACGGGCAATCAATAAGGTGGAGAATGTATATTGTTCTATTACTTACAGCAACAACCAATTAAATCAATATCAAAACTCTCTCAATGTCTTTACAATTAGTCCGGCCAATTGCCTTTTTAGATTTAGAAACAACGGGTGTAAATCTCTCTACAGATAGAATAGTAGAAATAGCAATTATAAAAATTTTGCCTGATGGCAGCAGGCAGGTGAAGCGAAAGCTGGTCAATCCGCAGATGCCAATTCCGGCTGTAACCACGGCCATACATGGTATAACCGACGAAATGGTAAAAGATGCGCCTACTTTTAAACAGGCCGGAAACGAATTAAAACAGTTTATAGAAAATTGCGACATGGGTGGCTATAACAGCAATCGTTTTGATATACCCATGCTGATGGAAGAATTTTTGCGTGCCGGTATGGATGTAGATCTCAGCGCCCGCAGGATGGTAGATGTGCAGCATATTTTTTACACCATGGAGCCCCGTACTTTAACTGCGGCATACAAATATTATTGCGAAAAAGAACTGATAGATGCCCACAGTGCAGAATCGGATGTGAATGCAACGATTGACGTTTTGCTTTCACAGATACAACGCTATCCGCAATTAGGCAATTCTATAGAAAGTATTTTAGGGTCTATTGGAGAAGAAAAAATAGTAGATTATGCCCGCCGCTTTTTGTTTAATGAAAAAGGAATTGAAGTATTCAATTTCGGTAAACACAAAGGCAGGCCGGTTACCGATGTTTTAAAAGCAGAACCTCAGTATTACGATTGGATGATGCGGGGAGATTTTCCCTTGCATACCAAGCAAAAACTGACGGAAATTTTGAACAGAACCCTGTTAAAGAATATCTAATTAAAAAGATCCTGTAAAATGCTAGGGAAATATTATTTACAAATTGTACATTCGTCAAAAGTTACCATTTTAATCTTTGGAGAAATTAGTTATTATACCAACTTACAACGAAAAGGAAAATATAGCTGCCATTATTGAGGCTGTATTTTTATTGGAGCAACAGTTTCATGTGCTGATTATTGATGATGGCTCACCAGATGGAACTGCTTCAATTGTAAAATCACTTTTTTCAAAATACCCGGCACAGTTATTTTTAGAAGAACGCAAAGGAAAATCGGGTTTAGGTACAGCTTATATTCATGGATTTCGATGGGCTTTGGAAAAAGGGTATCAGTTTATTTTTGAAATGGATGCCGACTTTTCTCACAACCCGGCAGATTTGCAAAAACTGTACGAAGCCTGTAAGAAAGGAGCCGGGGTTGCAGTAGGTTCAAGGTATGTAAAAAACGGGGCTGTTGAAAACTGGCCCGCCAATCGTATCATTTTATCAAAAGGGGCTTCTTTATATACAAGAATTATAACCTGGATGCCGGTAATGGATCCTACTGCAGGTTTTGTTTGCTACCGGCGGGAAGTTTTGGAAGCCATTAATTTATCGGGTATTCATTTTGTAGGTTATGCCTTTCAGATAGAAATGAAATTTGCCGCATGGAAATTAGGGTTTACCATTAAAGAAGTACCCATTACCTTTAAAGACCGAAAATTGGGCGATAGTAAAATGAATAAAGGCATCATTAAAGAAGGTGTTTTTGGAGTGATTAAGTTACGCTGGCTAAGCCTTTTTAAAAACTATCGCAGCAATGTAAAAAATACTTACACAGTAAACTTTCAGCAGCAGGAGCAGGATGTAGTGCTGGAAGGAAAATAGTCTTAACGTTTTATTTACCTGCTTTTTACTGACCGCTTTAGTTTAATTGTTTAATACATTTATTAAAAGGATATCTCCTTTCTTTTTATTAATGTTTTCTTTTCATTGGTAGCTTTTTATTTTCTCCAAAGTTCTTGCCTACAAACCAAGGTGTTTCTCAAATTTATTTGTTTTATTCATTCCAAAAGGTACCATTATTCTAGGGCAATTTTTTATTTTAAAAAGCGGTAACAAAAAACTACTTCTTTTTAATAAAGCAGTTTTAATTATTTTTATGCCCTTCAATAAACAATACAATAATTAATAGCAATTTACATGTATGATATCTGTTGCGTAGGGCATATTACATTAGATAAAGTAATAAATGTTAATGGCGAAAAACATATGGCAGGAGGAACATCTTTTTATTTTTCCAATGCTTTGCGCAATATGGATGTAAATTATTGCCTGGTTACTTCGCTTGGTGAAAGTGAAATGCATTTTGTGGAAGAACTGCGTGCTAATGGTATAGAAGTGATTGCATTGGCCAGTGAGTATACTGTTTATTTTGAAAATAATTATTCTAAAAATCTGGATCATCGCACACAACGGGTATTGCAAACCACCGATGCCTTTACGGTGGAACAACTGCGGGATTTTGATGCTACTGTTTTTCATTTGGGTCCGTTGCTGGCAAATGATATACCGCTGAAGTTAATAAAAGACCTGGCAAACAGGGGCAAAGTATCTTTAGATGTACAAGGCTATCTGCGAAAGGTAAATAACAAAAATGTTGAGGCAATTGGTTGGGAAGATAAAAAAGAAGCACTGAAATATATAGACATTCTCAAGGCCGATGAAGCTGAAATGGAAGTGCTGACGGGATATAAAGATGTGCGCAAAGGAGCTGAAATGTTGTCTGAATGGGGAGTTAAAGAAGTTGTAATAACTTTTGGCAGTAAGGGCTCTTTAATTTATGCCAACCATATTTTTTACGATATACCTGCTTATACGCCAGTTAAAGAAACAGATGCCACCGGTTGTGGCGACACCTACATGGCAGGGTATTTATACCAGCGTGTGTCAGGTTCCTCAATACAGGCGGCGGGCGAATTTGGCGCAGCCATGGCCAGTCTCAAAATTGAGTCATCCGGTCCGTTTACCGGTACAAAGAAAGCCGTGCTACTGCAAATGGAAAAAAGTAAAACATATTACACCACTATAAATTAAATTATGAAATACTTATCTAAAGGGATGTTATTGTTGCCATTGCTATGCTTGTCTTTTGTTGCCCCTCCTAAAAAAATAAAAGTGCTTTTTTTTGGAGATTCCATTACACAGGCTGGTGTACAACCCAATGGCTACATTGTAAAATTAGACAGCATCATAAAGCAATCGCATTTGCAGGATTCAATTGAACTGGCCGGTGCCGGTATTGGCGGCAATAAAGTGTACGATCTGTATTTAAGAATGGAAGACGATGTATTGAAAAAAAATCCTGACGTGGTAGTAATTTATGTAGGCATCAATGATGTATGGCATAAAGCCAGTTATGGTACCGGAACAGACCCTGATAAATACGAAAAATTTTACCGGGCCATCATAAAAAAATTACAGGAAAAAAATATTAAAGTGTTGCTGTGTACACCATCCGTAATCGGAGAGCACAATGACAATTCCAATCAGCAGGATGGCGACCTGAACCAATACAGTAACATCATCCGTTCAATGGCAAAAGATCTTTCATTGCCTGTATGTGACCTGCACAAAGC
>JAYUBR010001158.1:0-3579 GCA_043740775.1 Ferruginibacter sp.
AGTATGCAGAACGGTATGACGCTGTAGCTAAAATACTGGTACAGCAAGGCATTGCGGTATATGCACACGACCAGCGGGCACATGGTAAAGCCGTTGCGAGTATAGCAACGTTAGGCCTTGGCGAAAATGATTGGTTTAATAAACAGGTAGATGATTTGAATGTGATTATGCTTCACCTTAAAAATACCTGGCCCCAACAAAAAATATTTTTGCTGGGGCACAGTATGGGATCATTTTTATCTCAGCGTTTTTTTCAGTTGCATGGCAATATAATTGATGGCCTCATATTATCCGCCACTAATGGAAAGAAAGATCCGTTGCTAAATGCAGGTATTTTTATTGCCTGGCTGCAGATGAAAATTTACAAACCCAATCACGGCAGTAAACTGATCAACAAACTAAGTTTCGGAAAATTTAATGATGCGTTTAAGCCTAACAGGACTGCGTTTGACTGGCTGAGCCGTGATACAAAAAATGTAGACGATTACATTGCTGATCCGCAATGTGGGTTTATTTGCAGCGCACAATTTTTTTATTATTTTTTTAAAGGTATCCGTGATGCGTTTGATAAAAAAAATATTCAATCCATTCCTTCCAACATTCCGGTGTATGCTTTTGCCGGTGATAAAGATCCGGTGAGCCTGAATGGAAAAGGGTTTTTACAATTGATCAGCAACTGGAAAGCCGCCGGTGTGAAAGACATTTCTTATAAATTATATCCTGGTGGAAGGCACGAAATGATGAATGAAATAAATTGTGCGGAGGTGTTGGATGATTTAGCACAATGGATAAAGCGGCACCTATAGTAATGTACACTTCTGCAAGGCGAAAAGATCAATAGATTTAGTTATCAGCTTCCGTATCGGCGGGGTTTTCGCCTGTATAATTTTAAATTTTATAAACGCATACATCAGCGAAACCGCGACGTTCATTACACTTCGCAACGAATATTCGTAAAACACCTACGTCAAAGGTCTGTAGGTATAAAACCGATCAGTGGTCTTTAACTTATTTGCCAAATCACAATCATTGAGTTTATGCTGGTTGAGGCTCTTTTCAGCGTCGGGGTTTGGCAGGTAGTTTCACTCTCATTGAAAGATGAAGCAGCGAAAACCCCGTCGAGACTAATGAATTAATTAAAAATAAATAGTTATTACTTTATCATCACAAAGAGTTAATGATTTACCGTCCACCCAAGTCCATGCTTCATAATGTAAAACACTACCATCTCCCACAAAATTGGGAAACACTGCATTCGTTATTCTTGCTGGTTCTCCCAAAGTCATTAATACCTGTTCTTTAGTAAAGCCAATTTGAATTCTAGAGGCAGAGGTATTCGCCTCTTGCTGCTCATTAGAACTTGTTATTTTTGATATATTTGTTCGTTCAGCTTCTCTTTTTATCCGGTTTTCATTTTGTTCATTAATATTTTTTATTCTTGCTTCATAATATGCTCGGATTTCATTTTCTTTCTTTTTAAATTCTTCTTCGCTTTTTCTTTTTTGTTCCTCATATTTCTTTTTAAATTCTTCTTCTGAATGTCTCAAAATAACCCTATTATTTTTTGAGGATTTAAACTCTTTCAATTTAATGTCATAAGATTTTCTTTTTTCTGTATGGCTTAAAATCTCATATCCTTCAAGTATTGATTTGAACATTTCTTCAAAATACTTTTCGCCTTCATTTTTATCTGGATGAAATTTTAAAGATAATTTTCTATATGCAGTTTTGATTTCTTGCAAACCTGAGTTCTCCTTAATTCCTAAAATGTAATAGTAATCTCTCATAATACAACATACAACTTTTGTCCCCGCGGGGTTTTCGCCTGGATAATTTTCAATTTTATAAACGCACACATCAGCGAAACTCGGACGTTGACTGCGCTTCGCAACGAACTTACTCTTATCCGCTACGGTAACTGTCTGCAACTGTAAAACCGATCTTTTTTTAACTCATCTTCCATAACCTAATTATTGAGCGAAGGCGGTTGGCAACTCTTTTCAGCATCGGGGTTTCGCAGGTAATTTCACTTTCATTGAAAGATAAAGCGGCGAAAACCCATACGAAGCGAACGACGGGTATCCTATGTTCTGAAAATTAAAATTGTTCTAGAAATTCATCCATTACATAGTCGTCTAAATTTATAATTACTTTGCTTAGTTTAATTTGCTTTGAACACAAAGCTAAAGTTGAAAGAGCAAGTCGAAAAGTTATGTCATCTGTTTCACGGGCAATATTCTTAATTACAAATTCCTTTAAATTATTTAATCCAGAAAGATAATATTCTTGGTATTTTTCGGGTAAAGGAGGATTGTTACTTAAAAGTCTTTGTTGTTCTATTACACAGCAAATTCCCAAAAAATTCCAATTATAGAAATCTTTTAGTTTAGCAATTCTTACAAGATGCGGAACTGCTAAGTATGATGCGATACCAACATCTCCTTGATGATGTAATTCATTCCAAAGTTCACTCCATATTCTCTCAACTGTTTTTGGATTAGATGTGTTCTCAAGTTCTTTTAATGGAATTGAAACATTATATGGAATTCTGTAACCAGCTTCCAGTGTTTTCCATATTTGTTCATCTAAATTGATCATAACTTAATTATTCTGACTAACGCTTGTATTTACCCAACTCGTAACTGTTTATAAATATTTACAAACGAATATACTCATTTCTTTAAGCAAACAAACCGTTGCTCAATGCCAGTTCAAATGGTCTTCATACTGCTTTTGCAAATCGGCCAATTGCCCGTCATAACCCACCCTATCCATAAATGCAGCCGGGTTGTAAGCATCACCCGGCTTGTGTTTGCTGTGCAGATCAAACTGGCTGGCATGCGATGCCACCCAAATATCAAAAGACAGGATTTTCATTGCCTTTAACGTGTACGCATAATCATTGGTAATGCCGGGGTAAGCGGGAATGTCGTTGAAATTTTTATCTGTAACAATGGTGGGCAAGTTGGCTATGAGTATAGTGTATGTTTTTTGTGCGTCTGTTGTTTTTAGTAAAAAACTGCAGGAGCCTTTGGTGTGGCCGGGATGATGCAGCATTTGTAGTTGAACGTCTCCCAACCGGATGGTGTCACCATCGTGCAGCAACCTGTCTGCCACCAATGGTGCAAACATAACACCATGACCACCCAATGCATAATCAGTAGCGCCGCCATCGGCCAGTACTGCCGCATCGGCTTCATCAATCATCATTTTTGCGCCGGTCATTTTTTTGATGGCGGCCATAGCGCCCAAATGATCGTAATGCGCCTGGGTGGTTAACAAAATTTTGGTATCGGATAAAGCAAAGCCCATTGCCCGGATATTTTTTTTGATTTGCGATGCTGAATTTGCCAGGCCGGTATTGATAAGGATATTACCTTTTGAAGTAGTAATAAGAAAACAGGAAAGATCATAAGTACCTACATAATACAGGTTGCCTGCAATCCTGAATGGTGGATAAGGTTTTGACCATTCCGGGTCGGTAGCTTTCGGCTCCTGCACTTTTTGTGCCCACAGCGATGAGCATGCACATAAAAAAATGTTCGCCAGGATAGTGACACGCAATATAAATCTGATCAT
>JAYUBR010001159.1:0-3577 GCA_043740775.1 Ferruginibacter sp.
GCTTTAAGCCTTGCTGCGTTGGGTATCCGCATCATTGCGCCTATCCCTGGTAAAGGCACCATTGGCATTGAAGTGCCCAATGCAAAAAAAACAATTGTAAGCATGCGTACCTTGCTGGATACGGATAAATTCAGGCAAAATAATTTTTCTTTACCCATTGCCATTGGTAAAAAAATAAACAACGAAAATTTTATTGTTGATCTTGCAAGCATGCCCCATTTGCTGATGGCGGGTGCTACAGGTCAGGGTAAATCGGTTGGTTTAAATGCCATACTTGTTTCGCTGTTGTACAGTAAACATCCCTCACAATTAAAATTTGTATTGGTAGATCCGAAAAAGGTGGAGTTAAGTATTTATAAAACCATTGAAAAGCATTTTTTGGCAAAATTACCCGGTGAAGAAGATGCAATTATTACTGATACAAAAAAAGTGGTACATACACTGAATGCCTTGTGTATTGAAATGGATAACCGGTACGATTTGTTGAAAGAAGCCGGCTGCCGCAATATCAGGGAGTACAATGAAAAGTTTGTGGCACGTAAATTAAATCCTGAAAAGGGCCACCAGTTTTTACCGTTTATCGTGTTGGTAGTGGATGAATTTGCTGACCTGATTATGACGGCGGGTAAAGAAGTTGAAATGCCGATTGCACGGCTGGCACAGCTTGCAAGGGCTGTTGGGGTGCATTTAATTATAGCCACACAAAGACCGAGTGTAAACATCATCACCGGAACTATTAAAGCGAATTTTCCGGCAAGAATTGCTTTTAAGGTAAGCAGCAAAATAGACAGCAGGACAATTTTAGATGCAGGTGGCGCAGAGCAATTAATTGGAAAGGGCGATATGCTGATCAGCTACAATGGTGAGCTGGTGCGTTTGCAATGTGCTTTTGTGGATACGCCTGAAGTAGATAAAATTGTAGATTTTATCGGCGATCAGCGTGGCTATGCACAAGCCTTTTTATTACCGGAATATGTGGATGAAAAGGAGATGGAAGGAAAGGATTTTGACCTGAATGATAAAGATTCTTTGTTTGAGGACGCAGCACGTTTAATTGTAGCCAGTCAAAGTGGAAGCACCTCCTTGTTGCAGCGTCGGATGAAGCTGGGTTATAACCGTGCAGGCCGTTTGATGGATCAACTGGAAGCAGCCGGTGTGGTAGGGCCAAACCAAGGCAGTAAAGTTAGGGATGTATTAATTAAGACAGAGGCAGATCTGCAGATGTACCTTGATAACGCATTGTAATTTTATTCCAGCACATTTTCCATCTGCATACTCCGGGAACCTTTTACCAGTAATGTGGCATTTTTAAAATGCTGTTTTTGCAACCATTCTTTTGCCTGTACCGAAGTAGCGAAATAGATATAGGGATGAGGGATTTTATTAAAATCTCCTCCTACCAAAACAACCTGGTGCCAGGTATATTTTTTAATCAACTCTATTAGTGCTTTATGTTCAGCAAGGCTTTCATCACCTAATTCCATCATACCGCCGAGGAGCAATATTTTATTGTTTCCTTCCATACCTGCAAAATTTTCTATGGCAGCTTTCATGCTGCTTGGGTTGGCATTGTAGGCATCCAGAATTATTTTGTTGCCATCTTTTTCCATCATTTGAGAGCGGCTGTTGGAAGGGATATATTGCTCCAGGGCAGTTTTTATTTTTGGTTCCTCTACCTTAAAATATTTTCCAACAGCTATTGCTGCAAGCACGTTGGGTAAATTATAGATACCCACTAAATGCGTATGGATGTTTTTTATACCGGTACCATTTGTTATAAGCACTTCTAAAAACTCATGCGTATTACCGGCGATTCCTGTTATTTCTGCTGCTTGTGTACCATAGGTTTTAATTTCATTGATACCTTTACTCATCTCTTTCAGATAATCATAATCCGACATTATAAATACGGCACCATTGTTTTTTTTCAGATAATCAAATAATTCACCCTTGCCTTTTCGTACGCCTTCAATGCCACCAAATCCTTCCAGATGGGCTTTGCCACAATTGGTAATAATGCCATGGGTGGGCAATGTATACCGGCAATAACTTTCAATTTCCTTTTGGTGATTGGCGCCCATTTCTATTACAGCAATTTCGGCATCTTTTTGTACAGATAAAATAGTAAGCGGTATACCAATATGATTGTTTAAATTCCCTTTGGTAGTATAGGTTTTAAAGGTGGTTGAAAGTACTTCGTGTATTAATTCTTTGGTAGTGGTTTTTCCATTGCTGCCCGTGATAGCAATAAAGGGAATAGCGAATTGCTGACGATGGTATTTTGCCAGTTGCTGCAGGGTTTGCAGGCTATCACCTGTATTGATTATTCTCTCATCGGTAAAGTCTGCAGGTTCATCCGTTACCACAAAGGCAGCACCGGCATCCAATGCCTTGCGGGCAAATTGATTGCCATTAAAATTAGGTCCTTTTAAAGCAAAAAAAAGATCTCCCTGTTGTAGTTTCCTAGTGTCTGTTTGTATAGAGGGATGCTGTAAAAAGAGGGCATATAAATCATGTATTTCCATTCATCAAAAATAGGGGAGAACTGATTATTATCCATGATAAAAGTATTTAAGCAAATCCATTTGTGTAAATACGTAATCAACTATTGACGTTATAAAGTTTCATTAAGAATAATAAAAAAACCCTTCACTTTTAGGGTGAAGGGTTCAATATTTTAATTAATATTTTATTGTTTTTTTCTGCTGTTCTGCTTGCGTTTTCCAAATATGTTACCTTCTTTAAAGCCGGCGCCTTCAGGAGATCCCATATAAGTTTGGGCACAACGGAAACCAATGGTGCTTGATGACTGATCTTCTTCTAAAAATCTGCGTGCACCTGGTGATAACCAGTAAGGCCTGTCGTTCCAGCTACCTCCTTTAAATACCCTTGATTTATCACTGATTAATGTAGTAACACCATATTGATAAAAAGCACCGCTGGTAGAATCACCATCCAAATAGCCTACTAAATTATTATGTTGGTAGTTACGACGATTTTTAACCTCTTCATCACTCACCGCTGTTTTTTTCAGATGTCCTAATGAATCTCTTTCAAACTCACCACTACTGTTTTTATAATATTTATCAAACTTATTACCCCTGAAATAGTTGAAATCTTCTCCATCTGTAGGAGTGGATGGCCTGTAAACATCCTGCACCCATTCAGCCACATTGCCACTCATGTTAAAAATACCAAATGAGTTAGGATAAAATGCTTTGATATTACCAGGAATGGCAGAACGGTCATTTAAACCACCCGCAACACCCATGTTATCGCCACTTCCCCGTTTAAAATTGGCTAAAAATTTACCCTGCCAGCTACCCCTGCGGTTATCACGTAAACCATTCGGGTTTTTGCTCCATGAATAAATTTGCTGATTGGATATTAACTCTTCTCCACTTTTTCCTTCTTTTTTACGTGGGTTGGGGTTTTGATCCAGTAAGCCATAAGCAGCATATTCCCACTCAGCTTCTGTGGGTAAACGATAGCCCATATTTAGTATACCGTCTTCCATTTTTACATTCGCCCGTGGCTTACCACTAACATCTTTTAACTCAGATTTTTTTGGTTTTGT
>JAYUBR010001160.1:0-3558 GCA_043740775.1 Ferruginibacter sp.
TTAACACCCAATTCTTTCACAGCTACAATTTCTTCAAAGTCGACACAATTGGGTGTGTACAAAATATCCTTCGGTTCAAACCCAGCCATCAGCCCCAGGCGTACTTCATTAATGCTAACACAATCCAGCGATGCACCAATGGAGTGTACATACTTTAGAATATTGATATTGGTAAGTGATTTACAGGCATAAAAGAAACGGGCGTTGCAACCGGAAAATCCCTTCTGCAGCTTTTTATATTGTGCCGCGATGCGTTCTGCATGATAAATGTAAACCGGTGTACCAAATTCGTTGGCCACTTCAATGAGTTGCTGGTGTGTTAAATTCTTTGCCATGTTTGTTGTTGTCTGTTTTTTTATTTTTAATTCTTAATTTTTAATTGCTTTACGCTCTGCCATAAAAAAAGGTATGAGAAACTATCTTCTTCATACCTTAATAAAAATTTTATTTTTAAGATTATGATTCTGATTGTTCTTCTTTATTTTCCTTCTGCTTATCTTCTTCGGTTAAAGAAAATTCGATTTCCTTATCCTGTTTATCTTCCCCTGCAACTTCCGGTTTACTATCTTCTGCAATTATTATTTCGTCTATGTTTTCAGTAAGAACTGTTTCGTTATTTTCTACAACCATCATTTCTTCTTCTATCAGCAAAACAGATTCTTCATTCAACACCTGGCCGTCTTCATTCACCTCAGTATTTTCAACAACGGTTTCTTCATTCATTGCAACAGCATTTCCTGCTAAATCTTCTTCAGTTTGCATTGAATGATTTACAACCGTTGCCTGCACCAGTTCTTCCATCAGCACCTCGCTTATTTTAGGCAAATCGTCCGTGCTGTTAATACCAAAATAGTCCATGAAAGATTTAGAAGTGGTGTAGATAAGGGGTTTGCCCACAGCATCTTCGTTTCTGCCCGAGATGATGACCAGGTCTTTCTCTAATAATTTTTGTACCGCATAGTCGCAGTTTACTCCACGGATGGCTTCCATCTCGCTTTTGGCTATCGGTTGTTTATACGCAATGATAGCAAGGGTTTCAAGCGCTGCGGTACTCAATCTTTTTAAAAATTTATCGCCGTTTAATTGCGCTACGGTTTTATGGTATTCCTTCTTGGTTAAAAACTGCCAGCCACCGCCGCTTTGTTTTAATTCGAACGCATAAAATTCTGTACTGTATTTTTCATGTATGCCCTCAATGGCCGCATCTACCTGTTCGATGGTTGCCCTGTCTTCAATAAAACCAAGTGCATTATTCAGCAACTCCACCAGCTCAATATTAATGAGTGGCTTATCACTTGCAAAAATCAAGGCCTCAATATGTGGTATTATTTGTGAAAGTTCCATTAGTAAATTTGAAAATTCGAAAATTGCTAAATGTGAAAATGCTGGGTTTTCATTTTCACATTTAGCAATTTTCACATTGAGCAATTAGCCATTCAATGCTGCCGCGCCACTTACAATTTCTGTTAACTCGGTTGTAATGGCAGCCTGCCTTGCCCTGTTGTAACTTATTTTTAATGATTTCAGCAATTCGTTGGCGTTGTCACTTGCCTTGTCCATCGCTGTCATACGGGCACCGTGTTCGCTGGCATTGCCATCCAGTACAGCTTTAAACAATTGGGTGTTTAATATTTTGGGCATCAGCTCTGCAATCAACAAATCTTTACCCGGTTCAAAAATAAAATCCGCGTTTGCTTCTCCTGCTTTTTTTGCCGCTTTGCTTACCGGTAAAAATTGTTCGGCAATAAATTGCTGGGTACCGGCATTTTTAAATTCGCTGAACACCAGTTCCACCACATCTATATCTTTACTTGCAAAAGCATCCATGGCATATTTAGCAGCGGTTTGCACTTTATCAAAACTTAAACCCATAAATATATCCCAGTAGCTGTCAACCACTTTAAAACCATTCTTGGTAAAATGTTCGTATCCTTTTTTGCCGATGGGCAAAACAGTTACATTGCCTTTGGCATGCTGGGCAGGATATTTTTCAAAAATTAACTGACGGGTTAATTTAATCAGGTTGCTGTTGTAACCACCACACAAACCCCTGTCGCTGGTAACAATAATGATCATTATTTTTTCTGCCGGTCTTTCTGTTGCCAGTGCCATGTTTACATCACCATCTCCATTGCTTACAATATTGCTTAACATCTCCTGCAGCTTTTGTGCATAAGGACGCATTTGTGTAATGGCATCCTGCGCACGGCGTAATTTTGCTGCACTTACCATTTTCATAGCCTTGGTTATTTGCTGGGTACTTTGTACACTTTTAATCCGGGTACGTACTTCTTTTAAAGCTCCTGACATATAAACTAAATTAATTAAGTTGCTGTTTTTGGATGGCAAAGGTATGGGAAAAAACTATACGTGAAACCGGCTTTATTAACAAATAAACCACCGGTACTGCATATTAAACGGTCTGTAAAAACAGTACAATTAAAGAATGTTATATCCAATTGCAATCAGCAATATAATTTATGAAAGATTTTTATTGTGCGTTTCATATCTGCCCGGCTGTAAGAAGATGTATAATTTTTCTGTCGTCTGATTAAGTGTTTCTACAGAAAGCCTTGTTTATTTTAAAAATAAGTACCTATACTTGCAAATTGACTGTATAACCATTATCCTTTAAATTATTTGCACGCAGTTTAAAAATTGCTGTAACATTGAAAAACTAAAAAAATTATTAACCACCAAACAATATTCTATAATGGGATTAGCCCTTGATCTTCTTCTTACAATCCTGCTTGAACTACCCATTATTGCCCTTTTTTTTAAACGAAAAAAAAGACCTTCGGCATTAATGAACGCATTGATGGTGAACCTCATCTCCTGGCCTGTGGCACATATTTTAAAAATCAGTACCGAACTGAATGTATACATTATTGAAGCAATTGTGGTAACAGGCGAAGGCATTGCCTTATGGCTGCTAACAGGATGCGGCTGGAAAAAAGGTTTCATCATGTCTGTCATTGCCAACCTGATCAGCTTTGCTGCCACCAGCCTCATTCACATTGATCCTGATCTTTTTCAAAATAAACCGCAGATCATTATACATTAATGAATTATTGATAAACTGCTACGCTTCTTCACCCATCATCTTCATTTATTCAACAGTAATAAAAAGTAAAGCACAACTATTTTAAACCCCTAAACCTTTATAAATACAGGTGGGGCTTTTTGCATACCATGTACAAATTAAAAACAACAATACTTTAATACCCTCTACCCTGTTCACTTTCATTGGTAAACAATAAACTGTCAACTAATTTGTACCTTTGCCTCCCCATATAAAATGGGCAAATGCTGTCAATTTGGCTCTAACTATTTTTAAGCACCATATTTGACTTGCAAAACCAACCGGATAATAATTTATATATACCCAATAACAACAAATTTTATGATAGGTTTTTTATCGAAAATATTTGGTGGCAACAAAAGTGAGAAAGATGTAAAAAAAATCAGTCCGCAGGTTGAAATTATCAATCGTTTTTTTGCAGAATATCAATCTCTCCCCAACGATGCCCTGCGCAATAAAACACAGGAATTCAAACA
>JAYUBR010001161.1:0-11376 GCA_043740775.1 Ferruginibacter sp.
TGTCGCTAAAACCTAAAGTTGTCGAATGTAAATACGTTTGTCTAACACCCGTAACATAGAGAATATAAATTCCTGTTTTCTTGTCAATGTATTTTGAAAGCCCAATTGAATCTCTATTGGAAAGCTTTGTCACAATTTGCTTAACAGTATTTACAAAGTCTTGCTCTTTTGAAGTTTGTCCAAAAGATAAAGTCGTGCAGAAAAAAGTCGCTATTATGATTAGAGAGTGTCTCAATATTATTACTGCCAACGAACAGGGCTTTGTGCAGTTGGGGGATTGACCAACTGTCCGCCCGGAACTGAAGCTAAATTTATAACTAAAAGCCGAAGTTAACCAACAAAAGCCCGGCAGAATTCCGTCCGCCGAAACCAAAGCTTGGATATGCACTGCCGATGATTGCTTCAACGTCGTGCCCCAATTGCACAAAACCTTTTGTTGTACGCCGCTTTAGTCGTCTGTCAATTATTTTTGCCAATAAGTTCACTAACTTTTTGTTTGAAGATTACAACATTTTGAAATGTCGTGTCTTTTGAAACATGAAGGTCTGGGCATAAATAACATGAGAACTTGTACTTTGATTTGTTATTCATTTCTATTAGTATGGCATAGCCGTCCATACAACCAAAGCTACCTCCATTTTTCATTTCACTTTGAGAGGGCAGTTGCCAAATTTGTTCTGTCCTTAAAAGATTGAATTCGTCTAAGGAAATTATTTTCTCAACTTTTCCTTTTGTCGAAATGCTGTCAACCTTGGTTTTTGCGTTGTCAAAGCTCAAGTAATAATTAAGTCTGGTAATTGTCCAAATGCCGTTTTTATTTTTAAGAGAAGTTAGTGTCTGAGGGTTATAGTTTGAACCAATTGTCCAAATTCTTATTTCTGAATTTGAAGTGTCTGCTTCTAAACTTTCAATGTTTAATTGTTTTGCTATTTCCGTTTTCCTGACATAATTAGGATAGTCAAAAAGTTTTGCATACCAATTATTTGTCGTGTCTGGAATATGTACTGACCTGGGAATTACCTTTTGTGTCTGCAAATTTGAATTGTTGCAAGCTGCAAGTGTCAAAAAAAATATGATTAGGATTGAGAGCTTCATAAAAGTGGCGTACAACGGACAGGGCTTGCTGCTGTGCTGGTATTCATTGAACGTCCAGCCCGGTACCGCTGCTGATTGAAAATATGTAGATGAAGTTAACAACAAAAAGCCAAATAGAATTACGTCGGCTGGAACTGCTGCTGATAGCGAACAAAAAGATGAGAATATATTCGTCAAGCCAGCATAGCAGCAAACCCCCTGTTATGTGTTCGCCCTTCTTCTCGGTCTGTCAAAATTAATACTGTGTCCTAAGTAGCAGGGTGTGTCCCGGAAGCGTTGGCACAAGTCAGGCTCTTTTGCAAGGTTGGCTTTTGTGTGTCGGCTTTGTGTGCCTTGCAAATGTGCCTGACTTGGTGCGTCGGCTGATGCTTTAGAAACCTTTATTCCATTCAGGCAGTCGTCCGTAAATAGAATGAAACTTTTCAATGAGGATAACTTCAATGTCCCTCGGGAAATCTTTGTGTGTTGCGTCATGTGTTACATACCAGTAAATGTCTAACGCATCAATATTTTGCAATTTCATCACTAAAGGATACGTCACTTTTCTGCTACCACCAAATTGTTTTCCATTTACCAATCGGTCTTTCAGTCCACCAAAACCTGCAGTTCTTGTTTTAAGTGAACCATCTTTATTTTTCTGTCCGCTTGACCCAATGTATATGAGTTCAATTTTTCCTTTAGCTAATTTATAAATTAAATACACACCACTTTTATCTGTCGGTGCATTGCATACTTCTGAAAGTTTTTGAGTTGCTTCAAAAAAGAAGTGGTCATTATGTTTGTATTTTGTTAGTTCGTCAAACATTGGTGTCTCTGTTTAAACCGCTTGTGGGCAAATTTTATTTACGGCATCTACAAATTCACCGAATGATGTATTCCATTTTACGGCTCTGCTGTAATCGCCGCCAAGCCCTTTCACAATACCTAAGTTGTCTTTATACTCGCTATATCTGCCATTGTAATCACTTAACCTGTCTTTTGGTGATGTTTGTTCTGCTCTTGTTTTATGGTCGTCAAATTTTGGGCTCTGGTGATTTAAACCCTGAAAGTAATTTGTAACTCCTCTGCCATCTGCAATCAACCAGCTTTCAAGCATTTCATCAATGCAACACATAATTACCTTTGTCATATCTACACCACCAGCCGTTAAGTTCTTGGTAAGTGTGGCTTTATCGTCATCGCATTTACCCGTTCCATGTTTCCATTTCGGCATTCTGTCCCACATGATAAAAACATAATCACACTTATTTGCAAACATGGTTTCAACATCTAACGCACTATCGTTGATAACAGCATGTTTATTTCCCAGTGGTGAAATATTCTCCTGCAAGATTTCAAAATGCTTGCACAATTCCTTTGCGATATAAGTGTAAACCAGTTCATCCGGACCTTGGTCTTGACATTCAAATACAAAACCCACTTTCATTTGTGCTGCTTTCTTGATTTTAAATACAGTACTCATATTATCTGCTGAATTTACCTGTAGTGAATAATCTGCCCGGTGTAAATTTTTCAATCCATGCTTTTAACCTTTCTTCTGTGGCAGGAATATGATATTTACAGAAGTCAACCTTCTTTTCTGTTACGATAATACTTTCTATCGGCAGCATATCCAGCAGGTAAGGGGAATGTGTTGTAATAACAATCTGCATTTCGCCTGATGTGGTTTCGTTCCTGATTTCATTTAGTAATAAACCAATTGTTCGGGGGTCTAATCCATTTTCAATTTCATCTACAAATAACACACTTGCTTTTTGTGGAGTGTCAAAAACGGAAAGCAAAGCCAATATTCGCAGTGTACCTGATGAAAGTAACCAGCCAGGTAGGGGTTTGCTACTGTCATGTGTTTCGTGTAACAGCAATTCTACTTCCCGATTAAATGTTTCCTGAATGTTGGGCTGAATTTGTTTTATATAGGGCAAAACAAAAATCATTTTTTGCACAAGGCTGTCTAAATATTCCTGCCCCTGACTGCGTATCCATAAAATATATTCGGCTATGTTTCTGCCATCGTAATCTAAGCGGATGTTTTTTGTTAAGCGGTTTTGCATTACAGGTTTGCCCATTTCATGGGCATTCAGATATAAGAATTGCCAATTTGTAATATAATCCCTAAAATCTGAAACCATATAATTCAAAGGATATGGATTTCCATCATTAAGAGATAACAGCAGAACATTACTCTTATGAGTAAATTCTGTAGCTCCTTCAATGACGTGGTAGATTTGACAAAATGAATTTCCATTATTGTCAATAGCGTTTGTAGCAAAAAGTACAGTACCGTTGCAATGTAATTCTTCGTTTTCTACAATATAGTTATCGCCAGTCAAACTTAAATTGAATGACACCTGATACTCGTAAACCTTTTTATTTACTTCGCATTCCATCCAGATAATGATGGGCTGGTGTTTTTGTTTAAAACCAAATTGCGATACCGTGGTTTCTGCCTGCTCCCCATGATAATTACGCACCTTATCCAAACCACCCCAAACAGAAAAGGCTTCCTGAATGTTTTGTGTAAGGCACATGTGCAGGGTTCTCAATGTTTCCATTACGCTGCTTTTACCACTGCCGTTATTGCCAATAAAAGCAGTAAAGGGCTGTAATGGTAAATTAAGACAATGTTGTATTGCCTTAAAATTGGTTATTGATATTTTCTTTATCATGCTTCTAATTGAAATTTATTATTAGTTATGTTCCAATATTCATTTTGAATTTGATTGCGGTCTTTTATGCTCATGTCTTTAAAGGTATCTAACACCTGCAACATTTCGCTTTCGGTTAATTTATACAGCCTGAATACCAATGCATCTATTTTGTTTTCATAATTGTTGGTTGGCAATTTTTCTTTTTTGAGTTCTAAAATTTTATTGACAAGCTTTTCAATTTGCTTTTCTTCTTTTTCACTTGGATAATAAACCAACAAAGGTTCCAATGCCTGAACGCTGATGATTAAATCTCCCATTCCTGTTTTGGGTGAAGTTTCAAAAAGTTGGTATTGACAAAGTTTTGAATTGAGCATTGCTGTGAGGTATTTTATTTTTTCTCCTGTTGCAATGCAAGTGCTGTCTAATGTGTAAATTTCATCAGCATAATAAGAAAACCGTAGTATTGAACCAATTCTTTTCCAAATAATTTTTTCTTTTAAAAACTGATTGTAGTATGCAGTTACATCGGAAGTTTCAAACCAATTATGCACTGTCTTCTTTCTTGTGTTCTCAATTACTCCGTCAGCATTCTTGAAAGTTTCTCCCACTTGATTTATTTTAGGAAGAAAACTTTCAAGATGTTTCTTTACACCTTGATACTTTGAAATGTCAATATGAAATGAAGGGAAAGTTGTAACTAAATATCCTCCATCCCATTCAGTAAAATACTTTTCGATTTCTCTACCTCTTAAAATTGGTTTAATTAATTCCGAACTTTTCTTGTCTGCTTTGATAATTTCCTTTTTTGTGATTTCATCAATTACATATGCTTCATTTAAACCCGTTGTAACTCCACGATAAATTTCAATATTCCAATCTTTAAGAGCTTTGCCCTTAAGAGCAATTTTGTTTTTTATTGCTTGCTTAATTGGATTTAAAATTGTCCATCCTTCTTCAGTAACATAAGGCATGGATTGCATGCCGTCAATAGTCAGTTCATTAATTTGTTTTATTTCCTTGATAGAAATTCCACTAAGTTGTTTCTTATTCTCTTCGTTTTTTGAAATAAGAATATTGGTATCAACAACTGCACTTTCAAAAATACCCGGTCCCAATTCTAAAAGTGTTAACGGATTTTTTTTCAAGAAATATTTACGAAGTGATTTGCCATAGTTTGCTTTCAACCATTGGCTTGAAGTAATGAATGTGTGAATACCTTTTTTCGTTAGAAGATTAAAACCTAACTCATAAAAAATTGCATAGACATCACCTGTTCGTTCAAAGGTTTCAAAATTTTCTGCTGCCAACATTTTAGCTAAGTAACCACCATCCTTTTGCATTTGTATGTATGGTGGATTACCGATTACAATATCAAAACCGCCTTTGTCAAACACATCTTTAAACCACAAATGCCAAAGAAAATAAGGTTTGTCGGTTCGGCTTTGCAATTCATGCAGTTGTTCGATAATGTTATTTAGCTTTTCTAATTCGTTTTCTTTGTCGCTTAACTCCTTATTCAGTTTTGCAAGGTTTTTCTCTTTCCGCAATCTTACACCGGGTGCATCAGCAGCCATCAGGCGGTTTGCTTTAATGGCATTGTGAATGTCTTTTATTTTTTGTTCCTGCTTTGGTTTTTGTAAATAAAATTTTGCAATCAACTTTCCTTCTACAATGCCATTTATTTCATCTTTAATAAACTGTTTGCTTTTGTATTTGGTATTGGTAGTTTCATCGTAGTTGTAATAGTCGCTTATCAATTCATACAACTGCGTTTTAGACTTTTGGTCAAACACCAGCATGCTTTGTTTTTTCAGGCTAAAATCTGCTCCTAATTCTAATTGCTGTTTACTGGCAGAAAGAAAGGTTTCTTCTTTTTCCATGTCAGCCAAATTGCTAAGGTCAACGCCTTCAAAACTTTCCAGTAAACTATTGCCCTGCATTATTTTATAATCCAAATTGGGTAAGGGGTTCGGTGTGGTTTCATCCACCACTAATGCCAGCCAAAAACGCAAACGTGCAATTTCAACAGCACCGTTTTCAATGTCAACCCCGTAAATGCAGTTTTGTATAATCTGTTTTTTTACTTCTGTGTGGTCAAGCGTTAAATCCAAATTTGTTTTGGCTTTGTAAATTTCCTGCAACATTCCCATTGGGAAAGCACCTGAACCAATAGCAGGGTCACAAACTTTTACACGGTCAAGCAGTTTCTCAATACGTTTGGCTTGCTGCACTACAAAATTCTTTTTGTCGGTACGTTCGCCAATAATTCCATTGCGAATAAAATTTTGCAACGCAATCGTTGCAGGGCTTTCATCCTCTGTACATTCAGGCAAATGTGTTCGCAGGTATTGTATCAAACTTTCCTGGCACATGTAATGCACTACCTCCTTGGGAGTGTAAAATGCACCTTTGTCTTTGTTTTCTTCCAGCAGGTTTTCAAAAATATGCCCCAGCATTTCGGGGTCAATGCCTACTTCATTATCGTAAGGGTCATTCTCGTCAATAGTAAAATTGTATTGCTCAAAAAACTCCAACAGGTTTTTAAAATAGTCAGCCGTAAAATTAATATCGTTGTAAAACGAATTGTCTTTGTCGAACAAGCCACCGTTTAAATATGGCAATTTTATTCCTGCACCTAACGAAGCAGGAGCCAAATCATTTTTGCGTTTGGTATTTAGTGTTTCAAAAAATAAAGTTCTTAAAGCCGTGGTAAGAAATTTCTCTTTTTGTTTTTGATTGGCAAAAAGGGTTTGTAAAAACTTTATATCGCCACCATCCCATGCTTTGTTGTTGGCATCAACTCCCATCCAGCCTTTCTTTTGCAGAAAGTGCAGGAACACAATTCTACCCAGCATTTTCTTTACAAAATCCCGAATGGGTTTTTCTTTTTTCTCTTCGTCTTCCTGTGTTTTATCAATCAGCAGTTTATAAAACGGCTTTCGCTCTAAAATTTCTGCAACTCCTTTCTGATAAAATTCTTTGTAGGTTTTAAAAAACTCTTTGTTGAGTTTCTCTACATTGAATGCTTCAAACAAATCAGCAAGGTAAATGGGTTTGCCTTTTAGCTTTTCAAAACGGTCTGCTGCAGTTCTGCTTGTTTCGCCTTTGCCAAAAAGATAAGTGTAGCGTTTAGGTTCAGTTTCTTTTTTTCCTTCTTCGGTTCTTATCTCACTTACATAACTGAACCGCCACTTGTCTGCCTGCACAAACACAATCAACGCTGCATCCACATCATACTTATACACCTGCCTTAGCAGACTACGTAAGCCCACACGGTTGCGTTCAACCCATGCTTTTGCAGTAAGCTGTATTTCGTAAATGCCAATCAATCTTTCATCTGCTGTGTAAAAACTTCCAATTTCTACCGCTTTTTCTGCCAAATTGTTACCCGGCAACAAAATTTGCTGTGGTGTTTGATGAAACTTTTTTGCTCCGAAATATAGCTTCAGCACTTCCAACCATTTTTCAGGTTGATAGGCTGCTTCAAGTATTTCGGTTTGTAAATTCTTTTTATCCATTAGTCAATAAAAGTTTCTGATAAAACAATATCGGGTGAAATGTTTGCATCAATTTCAACGTTGGTTTCCGGCTTACCTTCTTCATCGCTTTCAAAAGCATCGTATTTTCTTGCAATCATAATTATCAAATTATCTACCTGGCTGTATGTAATTTGTCTTTTATCTAATTGCTGCCTTACTTTCCTGATTTCATTGGGCATTGGTGTAAATGTTCCTTTGTCAACTAAATCTGATAGATTTTGGCAAGCTGTTTTTACTTCATCTTTTTTTGTAATGCCCTTCATATCCCGAAGAAACTTTTTAGCCTGTGCCGAAATAGCATCTGCTTTGTCGGTTGTAGTTACTGTTTCAGAACTTGAACCCAAAAAGTCTTGTTCAAACGTATGCAATGCTGCTTCTACCTGTGTGTAATGATGTTCAGGCAAATCAAAACCCAGTTCACTTGTATTAGCTTCAAAATATTGTGCTGCCTCTAAAAAGGTCAGTGCATTTACTTTGGTGTCTTTATCTACTTGGTAAAACTCCATTTTGTATGGAGACTTTAAAAATACAACGGTGCCTTTCTCTGTATTTTCTCTTATTACATTTTCCAGCTTCCTTGCAGTTCTTGCTTTCATTGGAAACTGCTTTATCCTTTTAAACTCTTTGGGGTTGTTATCTTTAAATTCACGAATGAAACGTAAATACTGTAAGCGTTTATCTTCATCATCTTTTAAACCTTCTTTAAAAAGTTCAAACTGCTCCAGCATTTCCTCATGTGTATAAATTTGAGCATCTTCTCCAAAAGCTGTGTGAAAGCCTTGCAGTTTTACTAAGGCATTGCTGTACAATTTTATCTCATCATCACCTTGCTGCGACGGATAGAAATTGTAATTGTAAATAACTCCTGCAACGCTTCCAATACGGTTAACCCGTCCAATGCGTTGCATTAATCTGGTTGCGTTCCAAGGCGTATCGTAATTCACAATTACATTACACCTGTGTAAGTTTACACCTTCGGCTAATACATCGGTCGTAATTAAAATCTTGAAATCGTTTTTTCTTTCGCCAATATAATTTGCATCAAAGTTTTCCTGAATGGTCTCAAATAATTTGCTTCTGTTGTCAGAAGAAATATTTAAAACTTTAGTGTCTAAATGTTCTTCTACTTTTTCCTGTAAATAATTCGCCGTGTCGGTACTTTCAGTAAAAATCACCAACTGTCCTGTTGGGTTGATGGCAGCACTTAGTAATTCATCTTTCAATACTTTAAAAAAAGCGTCCAATTTTGGGTCTTCCTCAATGCTTGCCCATTCTTTTATCAGTTCTTTTAATAATAAATGGTCTTTGCGAAGCCCTTCAATAAAGCTGTTATCAAAATCTTCCGGAGTAAATACATTGTTCCTTGGATTGTCAATGTTCATTTCCATAATCATTGCTTCCAACTCTTCGATGCTAAATCCTTTATCCATTAAATTGTTTACATGAAGGTCAGGAGCAATTAATACTTTGCCTTTGTCAAACATTTCAATCATTCTACTGGTTGCAGTAGATAAGTTTTGCAGGGATATTTTGAATGCCTTAAAGCTGCTCTCCAATCTTTTTATCATTAAGGTTTTCATTATCCCTGCAAGGGATTGAGAAACCAAAACAGCTTGCTCATATTGATTTTCTCTAAGCGCAGGCTTTAAATAGGCAATTGCCTGATAGCGGTAATAGTTTATTTTATCAGTGTCAGTAAGATAAAAAACAGTGTGATAAAACAGCTTGCTCAATTTTGAATTCAATTCATACAACTTTGGTTTGGGAGCAGCAATTTCAGGGAATTCAATTCCCTGTGCTTTCAAATCGTCAATATATTTTGGATAGTTTTTTAAATCCCTTCTTGTTCTTCTAACAGTGATTTGAGAAATTATTTTTTCACGGATAACGCCATACAATTCACGGATGCGTTCAATATTCGGTTTGTCTTCCTGCATTATTTCCCTGTACTCCCGAATGATTGGACCAAAGAAGCTTTGCAGATTTGTTACAGGCATTGTGCTTCTTCTTGCATCTTGGAAAAGCAACAACTGATAATATAAATCTTGTGGTCTGTTATTTAAAGGTGTTGCTGAAATCAGCATCACTTTCTTTTTTGTTCCATGTACAAGCCCTTCTCCGTTTCTTGGAGCCTTGCAAATACGCTGCAAGTTTCCAAACATGGTAGAAGTATGATTGCGGTAGCGGTGAGCTTCATCCACAAGAATTAAATCATAATCTTCTTTCGCCCAATAATTCAAATCGTCACCGTTTACAATTTTCTCTAATCTTCCGTTAGTAATAAATTTTGTATGCCTGTCAATGCCAAACAACCGGAAAGTATTTTTCCAGTTCTTCTCCAATGCTGGTGGATACACCACTAATATTTTTGTATTTAAAGAGCCGTTGGCAATTAGAAAACGTTTAGCAATCATTGCAGCTACAACGGTTTTACCTAAACCTACAACGTCTGCCAAAAAGAAACCATTATGCTCAATCAACATTTGAAAACCTTGGTTTACTGCATCAACCTGATAACTTAATTTTTTATAAGTCTTAGGTAAGTCGCCAACAGTATCCGGGTCGTAGTCAATATTTTTTCCAAAATATTCAATTAGGAATTTGATATATAATTCATACGGGGTGAAGGTTTGCCCGATATGGGTTTTCTGTTTGAACAGTTGAATGTCGGCGGGTAGAATAGGTGTTGATTGTTCCCATAGAGCAATGAATTCTTTTTTGGTGAACTCTACATCGTCAAAATCTTTGAGGGCAATGTTTAATTCATAGTTTGGTGATTTTTTTATGCCAAGACCAGCTTCCGTCAAATTAGAAGAACCCATAATTACCCAACCGTCCGAATGAGTTGTATGTTTCTCAGGCAGGAAGAGATAAAACTTAGCATGAATAGCTTTTGAATTGTGTGCTCTTACTTCAATTCTTCCTTCAATTAAATCATTTATGAATTGTAATACTCCTTTTTCAACTTGTTCGGAATATTTTGCTTCTTTAATGTCTTGAATGAACCACTTTAGAAATTCGTCTTTTGTTTTGTTTTCGTCACCAAAATATAAAAGTCCTTTTCGTTGTGCTTCAGCAAACATCTGGTCAACGTTTATACCAACCAATATTTTTATGTCTTTGATATTTTCCAAATGAGGTTGCAAAGCAAAATAGCCAGATGAACGGAAGTAACCAACAACAGCATGAAAGGCGTATAAGTCTTTCATGTGTTCAATAATCCCTTTAAATTTGTCAAAGAGATTTCGGTCGTTATTATTTGTAAAAAATTTAGATGACATTACTTTTTCTTCTTTTTAATTTGTTGTTCAGCCGCTTTCAATCCTTCCGTTAAATGTTCCATATCACCAAAGTCTTTGTTGATTTTGTCTGCAATAAATTTTGACTGCACTTCTTTCAGGTCTAATTGTAAAATATCTGCAAGTGGTTTTAAATAGTCAGGTGATGCAGGTCTGTCGCCTCGTTCCACTTTGCTTAATGTCGAAGTGTCAATATCCAGATGTGCCGCTACCTTTCGGAGAGGCAATTGCATTGTCTCTCTTGCTTTCTTGATGTAGTCACCAAATGTTTCGTTACTCATTTAGACAAATTATTTTGGACTGAATTGTCAAATATACAAGTTAAAGTACAAAAGTGTCGCAATAGGATGGATGAATTATAGGACATTTTTAAAGTACTGAGAGTGTCAAACCTGTGGGCTGCTGTTGGCAGTTGTTTTGTTGAGATTTTCGGTGCTGTTCATAAGAATTCCGTCCGCCGGGTGGTGGGCGGGCTTTGGCGCTGAGTAAAGATATATTGCTGAAGCGTTGAACAAATGATGATAGATATTCGTCAGCCGGGGTGCGGTGGGTTGTGCGTTGGCATTTTTAGCTCTTGGCAAGGTTGGCTTTGTGTCGGGGTTTTGTGTGCCTTGCCATGTGCTAAAAATAGCGTAGGGTCGTGTCGGCAAAGTCATGGATGATTGTAAATGTGGAGGATGTTCAATAGGGTGACACATAACGATAGGGCTTGGCGTTGTTGGGGGATTTGAAAAACGTCCGCCCGGAACTGAAGCCCAATTGAAAAACTGATGATAAAGATAACAACAAAATGCT
>JAYUBR010001162.1:0-3540 GCA_043740775.1 Ferruginibacter sp.
AAAAATCAGGTGCCAAATATATCGTACTAACATCCAAACACCATGATGGATTTACTTTATGGCCCAGTGCAACTGCCAATAAAACCTGGGGCTTTAAATGGAATGCGGTTGATGTGGGGCCAAAAAGAGATTTGCTCGGCGACCTGTTTAAAGCCGTTCGTAAAACTTCTGTTCATGCCGGGATGTACTATTCTTTGTATGAATGGTTCAATCCGTTGTGGAAATCAGATCCCAAAAAATATGCAACCGAACACATGTGGCCGCAAATGAAGGACCTGATTAATAATTATAAACCCGATGTGTTCTGGACAGATGGCGATTGGGAGGCTACAGAAGATACCTGGAAAAGCAAAGAGTTTTTATCATGGTTGTATAATGAAAGTGCGGTTAAAGAGAGCGTAATTACAAACGACAGATGGGGGATTGGAGTAAGATTTAAACATGGACAAATATATACGCCAGAGTATCAGCCAGACCTTGACTTTGAAGATCATTACTGGGAAGAAAGCCGGGGCATGGGGTACAGTTATGGGTATAACCGGGAAGAGGATGCATGGGATTACAATTCCACCCAATCGCTGGTGTTGCAGTTAATTGATAAGGTAAGTCGCGGCGGTAATTTCTTACTGGATATTGGTCCCGACGAGCATGGGAAAATTCCACCCATTATGCAGGAACGTTTGTTGCAGATTGGTGATTGGCTGAAGATAAACGGGCAAGCTATTTACGAAACATCCCGGTGGAAGATGAGTTCTCAATGGAGTGAAGGAAGAAGAGATTACAAAGACAGAAGCGGTGATATGCTGCTGAAAATAACCATTGATCCTGATCCTGGCTTTGCAGTGAAGGAAGTTTTTTATACCTACAATCAAAACAATAATTCGTTGTTTGCTATTTTGCCACAGTATCCTGATAATAAAAAAATAGAATTAAAAGATATACAATTGCCTGAAGGAACAACCATTCAGTTTTTATCAGCCAATGAAACTGTAGCGTGGAAACAGCAGGCAAATAATGTAGAACTTTTGCTGCCGGATTATAATCCCAATAAAATAAAAACACCCTATGCCTTTGTTTTAAAAATTAATAATTTTGGCAAATTTACCAGCAAGCCGCAAATAAAAACTGCTTACAAAAAAAACGAATCACCGCCAGAAGTAACTATTGCTGCACAGGCTGATGAAAAGATTCATTACACCACCGACGGTAGTGAACCTTCAACAAAATCGGATGTATATACCAAACCATTTACGATTAATAAAACCTCCGTTGTAAAAGCAATTGCTGTAAAAGAAGGGAGTTTGGCTGGCGCAGTTGCCAGCGAAAAAGTAATTAAAAATGAATGGATGAATGCGGTTTCATTAAAAGATGCAGCAACTGGGATTGGTTATAAATATTATGAACCCAATCAAAACATTAACCTTGTATCAGCATTTGAAACGCCGGTGATTCATACTGGTATAGCGCAAAAAATTTCTTTATCATACAAGCAACGTGCTGAAAAATTTGCGTTTTATTTTTCAGGGTATATAAAAATTAACGATGCCGGCATCTACACTTTTTCCACTTTATCGGATGATGGAAGTAAATTATTTATTGATGATATGGAGGTAGTAAACAATGACGGAGATCACGGCGCAGTTGAAAAAAATGGCAAGGCCCTTTTGAAGAAAGGCTATCATACAATTTGCGTGTTGTATTATGACGGCAGCGGCGGCAACGAATTAAAGGTGATGATACAAAACGGCAATGGAAAAGAAGAAGAGATTCCAGCCACTATGCTTTTTCATAAGGCAACAAATCCTTGATGAAAAACAATTTATTTGCCTGTAAAAATTGCTTTGCGTTTTTCTAAAAATGCAGTCGTGCCTTCTTTCATATCTTCAGTAGCAAAGCATTCGCCGAAGCCATTTACTTCGGCGGCGTAGCCATTGCTTGTTTCATCATACACGGCATTCACGGCCCTTATACATGCCGCGATAGCGATCGGTGCTTTTGTATTGATAAGCGATAAAACTGCGATTGTTTTAGTCAATAATTCATCTGCAGGCACTACATAATTTACAAGGCCATATTGCAATGCAGTAGCGGCATCAATCATGTTGCCACTGATAAGAAATTCAATGGCACGGCCTTTTCCAATCAATTGTGTTAAGCGTTGTGTGCCACCATAACCTGGTATTAAACCAAGGTTAACTTCGGGCTGGCCAAACTTTGCATTGTCGCTTGCAATACGAAAATGACAGGCCATTGCCAGCTCACAACCTCCACCCAATGCAAAGCCATTCACAGCAGCTACTATTGGCTTGGCGCTGGTTTCTATTTTTAAAAAAATATCTTGTCCCTTTCTGGATAATGCCATCGCTGCTGCTTTATCTAACCCGGCAAATTCAGTAATATCTGCTCCTGCAACAAATGCTTTTGAACCGGCACCAGTGATAATGGCGGATTTAATTTCCAGGTTATTTTGTATTTCATCAACTGCATTGTTAAGATCAGTAAATACGTCTTTGTTCAATGCATTTAATTTATCAGGCCGGTTGATGGTGATAGTAAAAATGCCGTTTTCTAAAGAAGTAAGTAAAGTTGAGTAGCTCATGTTTTATTATTTACTGTTTCTTAATTTTTCTAATTGAGAAATGTCCCATAGATCTTTATCTATATGAGAACGTAGTTTCATGTCCTTCAAATAATCGTAAGGAACTACATGCATTATCAATCCTGGTAAAATTTCAAGGATATTTTTATTTTTTTCAGCTTCGTAATAATCAATTGAATGGTGAACGATTGTGAGAACATCAATGTCGTTTCCTTCAGAACCAAAACTTCCTATAAATGGTTGGGTAAAATCTTCTTCGTACAATGCTGCAACCTCTCTTTCTGAATATCTCATGCAAAGCAGCGTATTTATGAAAAGAAGTTTGTTCTCATTTGTTGGGGCAATCCAAACATCCATATCTTTTGTATTCCTGTTATAGCCATAGTAATTTACTGCATATCCCCCAATAAGCATATAGCTCAGCTTATTTTGCTGGGCACATTTAAGAAACAATAAAAATTCATTATTAAGAATGTCCATTTTTGTGAATGATTATTCTTCTTACTTTATTAACGGGAGGATGAAAAAGAAGAGTTTGCCGCTGCATAGCAAAAAGGTTTTTAAATCTTTCCAAGGGAGTTGTTTGTAGCATTTTTGCATGATAATATTCTTCCTGTTCTTCAAACGACTTAAATATTTTAATACTTCTTTCCATATCCAAATTTAAAAATTTCTGTTCACTTTTACCCACTCTTTAATGTAAAGGGCAATATCACTCGTAGTGGTACCCGGTGCAAATAATTTACCCACACCTATTTTATTCAGTGCTTCCATATCCTCATCGGGTATAATCCCTCCACCCGTAAGCAATACATCATCCATGCCTTTTTCTTTCATCAGCGAAATAACTTTTGGAAAAACAGTATTGTGTGCACCACTAAGAATACTGATGCCAATGGCATCCACATCCTCTTGTAATGCAGCATTCACCACCATTTCGG
>JAYUBR010001163.1:0-3537 GCA_043740775.1 Ferruginibacter sp.
ATGAAAAAAGGCGACCTCGTTTTATTTTATCATAGCAATGAAGGAGTGGAAATTGTTGGCATTGCAAAAGTTACTAAAGAATATTACCAGGACCCTACAACAGAAGAAGAAGCCTGGGTAGTAGTGGATTTAAAACCACATAAAAAATTAAAGAAGCCTGTTACTCTTGTGCAGGTAAAAGCGGATAAGCGTTTAGAAAATATGACATTGGTAAGGCTTGGCAGGTTATCCGTACAACCTGTTACTGATGAAGAATGGAAAGTGGTAATGGAACTGGCAGGAGAAAAAATATAAATAGTCATTGATTAAAAAATAAAATAGGTTTAAGGTTATGGATATTAATTCTCTCAATAGATCTTTTTAAATTAATAACATTAGAATAACATTCTTTAATTATTATTTGACCGTGGTTGCTCCCAATATTATTGGTTGATAAATACAGCGGTACTGCATAGTTGAGGCTTGCTGACAGGGTTATAGTATAAACTTTTAGTTGCCCTCAATCAACGAGTCACAATCTTTTGTTTGAAATTAACCGTATCTTTATTAGGATTAAAATTCTTAATTATGAAAAGCTATCAGTACCTGCTCGTTGTGTTATTGGCTTTATCGACAACAACCTCATGCAAAAAAAGTAACCCTGGTACACCATCCACACCCACAGATACCACTACGGTTGTTGTAGCTACACCAAAAGATTTACTGCTTGATTCTCTGTATTTGTACACCAAAGAAGTATATCTGTGGCATGAAGTAATACCAACTTATACTGCCTTTAATCCAAGGCAATATACAGGCAGCACCGATCTTATTGCAGCCCAGAATGAAATGAAAGCTATAAGAAATTTACAGCCACAGGATAAAAAACACAGTTATAGTTTTGTAACCACCCAGGCTGGATCTGATGCTATACAAACCGGTAACAATCTGGACTATGGTTTTTTTATAAAGGCAGCTTCCCTTGACAAAGCACTGCCGTATGATTCTGTGTACTGGTATGTTGAGTATGTTTATAAAAATTCTCCATCAGCTATTGCGGGCGTACAGAGAGGCTGGTATATCAGCCGGATAAATGGTTCACCAATTGGTTACGATGATGCAAGCATCACAGTTTTGAATAATGTTTTTTTTGGTACCGGTACTTCCGCAAGTTTTACTTTTACAAAATCTGATGGCAGTACTGTTGACCTTAATCTTGCAAAAGGTAGCTTTACAGCTAATTCAGTTTTATACACAGATGTTATTACAAGTGGTGCTAAAAAAACCGGGTACATTGTGTTTAACCAATTTTTTGGTGCTGGGTCTGTTACTGAATTAACAACCGCTTTTAGTGATTTTGCTGTGAAAGGCATTAATGAACTTGTAATTGACCTTCGGTACAATCATGGAGGATCAGTAACCACTCAAAATGCATTTGCGAATTTGGTGGCTCCTGCATCAGCAAATGGTAAAACCATGTACACTTATAATTTCAACGATTCATTGACCGCGGGTAAATTTCCATTATTAAAAAGAAAACCGGGCTTCAGCAATGTTTCATTTTTACCTGCCGATAACACAGTCAGTTATCAAAAGTCCGGAGGTGTTGACGCGTTAAGCAGGGTCTTCTTTATTGTAAGTGGAGAGACAGCTTCAGCCAGCGAACTATTGATTAATAACCTTCGGCCATATATGGACGTTAAACTGGTAGGTGATACAACTTACGGTAAACCGGTTGGGTTTTTTCCTATTTCTATATTCAATTATGCTATTTATCCCATCTCCTTTAAAACAGTAAACAGTGTGGGAAGTGCCGAATATTATAACGGATTTGCGCCGGATAAATTAACCCCGGATGGTGTAAACCGAAACTGGGGAGATGTAACCGATCCCTCACTGGCGGCGGCATTGAAGTACATAAATACGGGATCATTCCGTTCGCAGTCAGCTGCAGATGATGAAAATAACAAGCGTCAATTATCTGTGCAGAAGCTATACCAGCCGCTGAATAGCAGATTGTATGAAAACAAGTTTACTGGAATGTTTGTACTTAAACATGGTAAAAACTGATAGCAAAAAAAGTGGCCGCTGGCCTCTTTTTTTATGCCGGGTCATTCATGTTTTTTCTTTTTATGGATAGCCTTCCTGGGGCGTTTGGCTTTTACTGTAGTAGCATTATCAAGCTTTTCAAAGCGATTAACAGAAAGCGTCTTCTGCTGTATCTTTTTTCCCTGCAACTTATCGGTTTGCTCGCTTTGAGCATCCAATTCTTTTTTTACACCTGTTTGTTTATTCTGTGCAAACACAGTGACTCCCGATAAAAGTAAAAAAACAAGAACCATAACAATTAAATATTTTTTCATAGCAGTAAGATAAGATTTTGTTGTGCTGGTTTATTATAAAATGTTAAAGAAAATGGTAAAATTATTCAAGCCCTGAAACAATTAACATTTATATGTGGTTACATGTTTTATGTAATTTATATCAATGAGCATCTAATAACACTAAACTCATTGATATGAAAACAACACTGTTTATTGTCACCATTTTATTTTTTTCAATCCTTGCTTCTGTAACAGGAATCGTAAACAAAATTTCGAGGCTTCAGATATGCAGATGCCGGAATTAAAAAAGGCGGCTCCTCCGCCAAACTCAAATAAAAAAGAACAGCAAAAAGAACAAGAAAAAATTCCGGTGGTCATTCTACAACCATTAGTCGCTGACTCAGTTTGCTGGAGAAAATTAAAACCTTCTAAAATCATTGCCCAAAATCCGTAAATTTATTGAATGAATAAAAAGCATATTGTTGTATTATCGGGTGCCGGTATCAGCGCTGAAAGCGGGCTAAAAACTTTCAGGGATAGTGATGGTTTATGGAATGGATATGATGTGTATGAAGTAGCAACACCGGGCGGCTGGAGAAAGAATCCGCAACTGGTATTGCACTTTTACAACGATAGAAGAAGAGATGTGGCAGCAGCAAAACCCAATGCTGCACATACCGGACTTGCTGCACTTGAAAAGGATTTTGATGTAACCATCATTACCCAAAATATTGACGATTTGCATGAAAGAGGCGGTTCATCCAAGGTGGTTCATTTGCACGGAGAAATATTTAAGATGAGAAGTGTCGCAGATATCAACACTATTTACGAAATAAAAGGCGATATAAAAATAGGAGACATGGCTGCCGATGGTTCACAACTGCGTCCTCATATTGTATGGTTCGAAGAAGAAGTTCCCATGATGGAAAAAGCTGTAACAATAGTACAGGATGCAGACTATTTTGTTGTAGTAGGCACTTCACTACAAGTATATCCCGCCGCATCTTTGCTGCAATGTGCACCACGATACTTACCAAAATTTATCATTGATAAAAAAGGCCCTGCGGTAAATAATTATGTCAACCTAACCCTGCTGGAAATGCCTGCAACTGAGGGTGTGAAGGAGTTGAGCAAATATCTTATTCCTTAAATCAAATGCTTTTCTAAAAATGACCTGGAGTTAAAAACAGGTGTGGAGGAAAAATAAAAGTCATTGATGTCTTCAGTAATGATC
>JAYUBR010001164.1:0-3536 GCA_043740775.1 Ferruginibacter sp.
AAACTACTTTTGAATAACGGGCGATTCTAATTCCGTTTATTTAAATGATCAAAAATATTGCTTCTTTTATAAAGAACAAACCTGCCCTTGCGGTAGGCTTTCTTTTTGCTACTTCCAGTCTTTTATTTGGTACCTGGGTTGCGGCTATACCGGGTATAAAACAACGGCTTAATTTCACCGATGGAAGTCTTGGCTTATCATTGTTATTATCTCCGCTGGGCGCTATTACCGGCATGCTGTTATCTACAAGAATATTCAGCAAAATACCTGTTGGCAGGTGGATGCTGAATGGGTACAGGGTATTGTGTTTACTGATGATACTACAGATCAATTCGGTTAACCGGCCAATGTTTTGGTTGTGTTTATACCTGTATGGTTTGTGTAGTTTTTTAAACGGCGTATCTGCCAATGCCACAGTAAATTTAATGGAAAAAAAATCCGGTCGTTTATTCATGAGCACATGCCATGGTTTGTACAGCCTGGGAGGCGCAGTGAGTGCGGGTTTGGCGGCATTGCTGATTTCTTTTCATGTTATTGCCGGCTGGCAGATTGTGCTGATAGCAACAATAATTTTTACAATCATTACTGCCAACCAAAAACATTTACTCGGTCACCAGGATATTATTCACAGCCGGTCGGGTATTAAATTGCCTTCACCTGCTATTTTGGGTATTTCATTTATTTGCATGGTAACATTTATGGCAGAAGGCTGCGTGGCCGATTGGAGCGCCATTTACCTGAAAGAATCATTGCATGCACCCAAAGCAATGATAAGCCTTGGCTACGCAGGTTTTTCCATTGCCATGACGCTGGGAAGATTAAACGGTGATGGCCTGATTGCTGCAATTGGCAGTAAAAAAATTGTGATAGCGGGATGTTTATTATCGGCATTGGGTTTTACCACTGTTGTAATGGCACCGGTTGTGCCGGTGGCAATTGCCGGCTATATTTTAATTGGCTGCGGATCTTCCTGTATTGTTCCGGTATTATTTAGTGCCGCCGCCAATATACCAGGTACAAGTACCGTGGAAGGCTTTGCGATGGTAACAACAGGGGGGTTGATCGGGTTTCTTACCGGGCCGTCATTGATAGGCTTTATATCTGAGAAATCAAATCTTTCAAAAGGCTTATCCTTATTGATTGTGATGGCTTTACTGGCTGCAACCGTGGCATGGAAAAACAGGTTTTTTACCAATAAAAAAACCACGGCTGCCGCACTGGAATATGATGAGCAGATTTATTAGCGCCGGATTTTGTAAGGAACCTGTACTAAAAAAATATTTCATTTTTAAATCACATTTATTTTAATGGAGGTTATTCAAATCAGCCACGGAAAAAGAACTGGGTATTAGTTTAAAAAACCATAAAAGGTTACTTTGAAAGAATTAAAAAATGCGTTACATTTAGGGTAGTTCTTTTTTTTACAACTTAAAATTTATGTTATGGACATTCTGCACCGGTTTGAATATTGGGGAGATCACCATCATCCCAAATGGGTAGACATAATACGCATCGCCCTGGGCGTTTTTCTTTGTTACAAAGGAATTGATTTTCTCCGTAACACCAGCCTGTTAATAGGCCTCATGTCTGGCAGGTCTTCCTTTAGTTCTTTCCTCACCGTTTTACTGGCCCATGTAATTCCCTTTATACATGTTGTTGGTGGAATATTGCTGGTGCTGGGGTTGTTTACCCGCTTTGCCTGTTTAATACAAATACCAGTATTGATTGGCGCAATTATTTTTATAAAAACTGCCCAGGATGTTTTGCTGCCTTATTCAGAATTGCTTGTTACCATCACTGTTTTGCTGTTGCTTTTTTACTTTTTAATTGCAGGTAACGGGCCTTTGTCTTTTAAAATTGCGGAGGAAGAAAAGAAAAAAAATACTGCGGTGTAACGGTTTTTTTAAGGGATGAAAAATGTTGACAATTTTTTTTCGTTACTGCTATTTATGCAAAAAGCAATTGTTTTCTCTTGTAGCCATTCAAAGAAAGGAAGATGTGTTTAGACTTATTCCCAGGACGTTTTTAATTGCACCAATCAACATATACCAATCACCTTAATAAGTGGGATTAGAAAGCAACGTTTATACCGTTGGCCGGAGTTTTTTTGTGCATTCAATCGTCAACTGCAGGGCGATAGTACCGTGTAACAGAACATTGCGAAAGCTAATAACCAATACAACACAAAACCTAATTTGTTTTATCCCCAGCCATGAAATATTATTACAAACAAAAAATGCCGGCTATAAAATAATGCCGTCTTTTAAATAAGGCTGCAACTTCGCCGAAACCGGTAAATTAATTGAGATCATTTATCCCCAAGCGAATGCAAAAATTTCCTGTTCAATATTATCAAAAATCTCCCTATTTTTAATTTCAATAATCATCACAAAAAAATATACTTATGGCACTTGAAATGGTAGACGATCCGCAAGACAACAGTGATAACGGTGGCAGCGGTGGAGGAGGAGGCTTTAGTTCAGGCGGCGGCCGCGGCGGCGGCTTAGGCAGCCTGCTTGGTTTTTTGCCCCTTATTTTTAGTTTATTTGGTGGCAGAAGAAATAGTGGAGGAGATGGCGGCGGTAAAGGAGGTTGCGGCGGCTCTGGTATTATCATTTTATTGGTGCTTGCTGCAGGCGCTTATTTTCTGTTACGCAATCAATCCTGCACCGGTATTTCAACTATTGCAAATGTAGTTTCCAATTTCACAAAAGGGGGAACGTTAGACCCCAACGAATTTAAAAAAGCTAGTGTGTACGAAGGGCTGGAAGATGACAATACAAAAAATCCTTTGCCAGAGAGTGTTTCACTCTTGCGCTTTGCGCCCGACCGCCAAAACCAGGGCAAGCAGGGAAGTTGTGTAGCCTGGAGCAGTGGGTATGCAGCCCGCAGCATTATTGAAAGTGCCAGCACCGCACAAGCTCCCAACAGTGTTGCATTCAGCCCCGCATTTTTATACAACCAGATTGGCATGGACGGTTGTCAGGGGTCGTTGATTTTAAATGCCATGCAGTTTATGACCAATAAAGGCGCTGTTCCTTTTAATGAATTTCCCTATGATGAAAATAATTGCAGCCGCCAGCCAACGAACCAAATGATGAGCGAAGCAGCGCAAAACCGCATGCACGGTTTTAACCGTTTAACTGAAGGCGATGGTGTAAGCAATTTAAGTTTGCGTGCAGTTAAGGAACACCTTGCAAAAGATGCACCGGTAGTTATTGGAATGATGGTAGGCGGTAGTTTTATGGAAGGCATGATGGGACAAAAAGTATGGCACCCAACGCAGGAAGATTATAGCCAGACAGGCTTTGGTGGCCATGCCTTGTGCGTGATAGGGTATGATGACCGCCTGGAAGGTGGCTCCTTCCAGATTATGAATAGCTGGGGCACCGACTGGGGACAAAATGGTATTGGCTGGGTGCGTTACAACGACTTTAAAGAGTTTGTAAGGGAAGCTTATGGCATTGACCCGATGGCAAAAAGAGGCGCTGCGCTCAACATTGATTTTGAGTGTAACATTGGGCTCGTAAACAATG
>JAYUBR010001165.1:0-3528 GCA_043740775.1 Ferruginibacter sp.
CCCTACTCTCTTTCTGACAATGCCGTATATGATATTTTTAAAGACAAAGAAGGCGGCATGTGGGCGGGCACTTATTTTGGCGGTATCAACTATTATTCAAAGCAATACGCCTCTTTCCAAAAATATTTTCCGGATAATTCCAGTAACTCCATTAGCGGAAGCGCCGTTCGGGAAATTTGTGCCGACCACAACGGCAGCCTTTGGATTGGTACCGAAGATGCAGGATTAAATAAATTAAATCCTGCAACAGGCGCCATCACACAATATAAGCCTTCGGGCGAAAGCGGCAGCATTGCATATTCGAATATTCATGGTTTGCTGGTATCGGGCAACAATTTGTGGATTGGTACATTTGACCATGGACTGGATGTGATGGACATACCAAGCGGCAAAGTAAAAATCCATTACAGTGCAGGCCCCGGTAATAAAGAAATAAAAAGCAATTTTGTAGTTACCCTGTTGCAAACATCTTCGGGAGAAATTTATGCAGGCACAGGAAACTCATTGTACAAATTTGATAAAAAATCAAATGGCTTTGATCCTGCCGCAGAAATTCCGCAACATATTTTTGTAGCCAGCCTGCTGGAAGATCATGAAAAAAATGTTTGGGTAGGTACACATGGTAATGGTGTTTTTTATTTTAATCCTGTAACAAAAAAAACAGGGCATTTTGATAATAACATTACTGATCAAAACAGTCTTACAAACAATATCATCAACGCTATTTACGAAGACAGTCAGCAAAATATATGGATATCAACAGAAGGTGGTGGCCTTTGTAAATTAAACAAGGATAGAAAAAGATTTTCTACCTATACCACAAAAAATGGATTACCAAGCAATTTTATATTTAAAGTACTTGAAGATGACCGGCGCCAGATATGGGTCACCACTTCAAGAGGCCTGGTAAATTTAAATCCGCAAAACGGTAGTGTTATTGTGTATACAAAAGACAATGGCTTACTCAACGATCAGTTCAACTATAACTCTGGTTTTAAAGATACCACAGGCACCCTATATTTTGGAAGCACAAAAGGCATGATCAGTTTTAATCCCGATAATTTCTTAAAGACAACCACTGCGCCACCGGTATTCATCACCAGCTTTCAGTTAGAAAACAAAGAACTTACGGTAGATGAAGACAGCTCTTTATTAAAGCAGTCCATCATTTATACCAGCAACATAACCCTGCCTTATAACCGCTCTTCTTTTAATATCAACTTTGCAGCATTGAGTTTTATATCTCCTGAAATGACAGAGTATAAATATTTTATGGAAGGCATTGATAAAGACTGGATCATTATAAAACCGAATCGCACCATTTACTTTACCAACCTTGCCCCGGGCAAATATGTTTTTAAATTAAATGCAGGTGTTAATGGTATTTGGGGCAATGCGGTGAAGCAGCTTACCATACATATTACACCGCCTTTTTGGGCTACCTGGTGGGCATGGCTGTTGTACGTTGTTTTTGCAGTTGCGCTGTGTTATTACCTGTTACGATCGTATCATATTATTATAGAAGATAAAAAAGAAAAAGAAATTTATGAGGCCAAGATTGACTTTTTTACCAACGTGGCACATGAAATAAGAACACCTTTGACATTGATAAAAGGCCCGATTGAAAACCTGAGAGAAAAGATTGACGAACTGCCTGCCATAAAAGAAGATGTGGTTGTAATGGAGCGAAATACCAACCGCTTAATTGCACTGGTAACGCAGATACTCGATTTTAGAAAAACAGAAACAAAGGGTTTTAGCATTGATTTTGTAAAAGTAAATATCAGTGAATTGTTGCGGGATGCTGCTTTAAATTTTTCAACACTTGCAAAAAAAAGAAAACTGGAATACACCATTGATATACCATCAACAGAAGTATATGTTTATGCTGATGAAGAAGCGCTGACTAAAATTTTCAGCAACCTGTTTAACAACGCTGTAATTTATGCCGGCAAAAAAGTACAGGTAATTTTGTTGCCGCCGCAAAACAATGAGCAGGAATTAACGATAGAATTTGCAAACGACGGCAATACCATTCCGCAGGAAATGAAGGAGAAAATATTTGAGCCCTTTTACCGGTTAAAAGAACCAAACAAACAACAGGGAACCGGCATAGGCCTTGCGCTTGCAAGATCCTTAACCGAATTACACAAAGGTAAATTGTACCTGAAAGAGTCAACGGAAGGAATGAACATATTTGTATTTTGTTTGCCTCTGAAAAATATGGAAAGCCTGCGAAAAAAAACAACCCAACTAAACGATTACTAAAAACTATTTTATGCTGCCATTAATATTGATAGTAGATGACAATGAAGAAATACTTGAATTTCTTGAAAGAATATTAAATAACAAATACACCATACTAAAAGCGGAAGATGGAAAACAGGCATTAAAAATACTGGAGACAGAAGCCGTTCAACTAGTGATAAGTGACGTTATGATGCCCGAGATGGATGGTTTTGAATTGTGTAAAACCATTAAATCGCATTTTGAACATTCGCACATTCCGGTAATATTACTTACCGCAAAAAATACCATCCAGAGTAAGATAGAGGGATTGGAACTGGGTGCGGATGCCTACATTGAAAAACCTTTTTCAAAAGAACATTTACAGGCACAGATTGCAAGCCTGCTGTCAAACAGAAATATGATCAGGGAATTTTTTGCCAGCTCGCCTTTGGTACACATAAAAAGTATGGCCCACAGCAAAGCAGATGAACGTTTTTTAGAAACATTGAACGATACCATCTGCGCCAATATGGAAGATGCAGACCTGGATGTAGAAAAGCTGGCAAAGATCATGAACATGAGCCGCATTACATTGTACCGCAAAATAAAAGCCATTTCTGTTTTAACACCCATTGAAGTAATCAACATTACCCGTTTAAAAAAAGCAGCAGAATTACTTGCCGAAGGCGATCATAAAATTTACGAAATCGCCTACCTGGCAGGCTTTAGCTCGCAAAGTAATTTTGCAAGAAACTTTCAAAAGCAATTCAATATTACGCCGACAGAATACATGCATTCCAAACAATTGGAAAAAAAGCTGAGGTAACTACATTGTGGGGTGTTGTTCATAAATAGTCCAGTACTGCAGTTTGCTGCCATCTTTTTTTGCGAGGGTAATTCCCGAATTGGAAGTACCGTCTTTATCAGCCGCGGTTATGAAGAGGTCAGTATTTTTCGCCCTGATCATGTATACATTTTTTTCCACTACAATAAATTCATAGAGTTGGTTTTGCTGTAATGCAGTCAGTGGCTGCTGTTCCAGCACAACTCCCTGTGAAGACGATCCTGCTTTTGGTTGAAATGTTTTACCGTTGTATAAATTTTTTAACTGGTAAGTGTTTCCCTCCACGTGTTTAAAATCCCAGGTCACACATTTCCAGTTAACCGGTGCATAGGCAACCAGCGGCGTACCATTGCTGCCGTTGGCATCTTTTATTCTTAACAACATACCTGTCTGCACATTTTTAATGGCGTAAGTGCCTTGTATCACCTGTGCAGTTAAAATGCCGGGAAAGATGC
>JAYUBR010001166.1:0-3528 GCA_043740775.1 Ferruginibacter sp.
ATGGTACATAAATGGCGCAGTGAGGAAGCAGCTATTATGGTAGGAACCAATACCGCCCTGCATGACAATCCTTGGCTTACAAACAGATTATGGAAGGGCAATAATCCAACCAGGCTGGTAATTGACTGGCAATTAAAATTGCCCGACTCCTTGCATCTTTTTGATGGATCGGTAAAGACAATTGTATTTAATCAGCTAAAAGACGAAGAAAGAAACGGATTATTATTTTATAAGTTATCCGAAGAAGAAAAATTACTCCCTGGGGTATTAAATGCTTTGTACCAGTTAAAAATTCAAAGTGTATTGGTGGAAGGAGGTGCAAAATTATTACAATCATTTATTGATGCAGATTGCTGGGATGAAGCAAGGGTAATTACAAATGAAGAAATGATTATTGGCAATGGAATTAAATCGCCCCAATTAAAAAATAGCAATTTGACTGGAACAGATAAAATTGGTCATGACATAGTATCTTATTATGTTACAACTGAGCAGTAAGTAAAAAGTTTTAGAGTGAGAAAAGGTGTACAAAAAGTAAACACGCCTATAATAAACTGCAAGCAAAAAAACAAAAACACATTGATACCAGCAACTGATACTACATTTTACTACACCATTGAAAAACCTTCTGTAGAAGAATTTAAGGAGCGGGGCAGTAAATTTATTGCTTATGCTTTCCCGATAGAAACTGTGGATGATTTTAAAAAGTTGTTACAACAATTAAAGAAGGAGCATCCCAAAGCAGTACATCATTGTTTTGCTTACCGCCTGGGCACAGATGGAAATAATTTCAGGGTAAGTGATGATGGTGAACCTTCGGGCACAGCAGGTCGCCCCATTTTAGGGCAAATAGATAGTAAGTCTGTCACCAACACCGCCATCATTGTAGTACGTTATTTTGGAGGTACGCTGCTCGGTGTTCCAGGATTGATAAATGCGTATAAAACGGCTTCCACACTGGCTTTACAGGTAGTTCCGGTTATTCAAAAACAGGTAGAAGTGAACTATAGCATTCACTTTGATTATACGCAAATGAATGAAGTGATGATGGTGATGAAACAATATAACTGCACCATCATCAGTCAGGAAATGCAATTGTTTTGTCTTATCAAAGCAGGCATTGCAAAAAGCCGTTTGCCGGAAGTATTGTATCGCCTGAAAGAATTGCAGGTAGATATAGAAAAAATTAAATAATAGGTTG
Source organism: Ferruginibacter sp. (assembly GCA_043740775.1). Taxonomy (GTDB): domain Bacteria; phylum Bacteroidota; class Bacteroidia; order Chitinophagales; family Chitinophagaceae; genus Ferruginibacter. The sequence continues at coordinate 1,202 of JAYUBR010001166.1, forward strand.
TATTTTCCTAAAATCTAAATTGGAAATTTATGTTTATTGTACAATAATTAAAAATGGATATAGAAGAAATCAGGGAATATATTTTGCAAAAGCCATTGGTAACAGAAGGGTTTCCGTTTGGGGAGGATACATTGGTTTTTAAAGTAAATGAAAAGATTTTTTTACTTACCGGTTTAAACAGTAACCCATTGCAGTTTAATGTAAAATGCAATCCTGATAAAGCTATTGAATTAAGGGAAGCATATCCTGAAAGTATTTTACCAGGCTACCACATGAATAAAAAGCACTGGAATTCCGTTATTGTTGATGGTACAATAACCAGGAAATTATTAAAGGAAATGATTGACGATTCCTACAACCTGGTAGCGAAGAAAAAGTAGTATTATTTTTTTGCGTATACTTACATTCAAAGGAGTTTACATTTAGTTGGCAAGACATCTCAGGTCCGGCCATTGCATATGCACATTGTTCTAGTTTGGGCTTAGTCCGCTATAATTCCCCAAGGTTCTCTAAAGTCCAGCGTGTCTACAGTTACTCGTTTGTAAGGATAATAATAGGTTGTCCTTTGTTCATTTGTTCTTGAATAACACTCTATTGCTATTGCATCTGTTTTCTCAGAGGTTGAGTCCTTTTTTGTTAAACAGTCAAATGTAATTGCATTGGCTCTTATATTTTTATCTCTGATTTCGTTTTCAAAATATTTTTTGAGTTCATTAATCTTGGTTTGACTTAAAGGGAATTCGTCACCGTTATGATGTCTAATATTTTTTAATTCTCCTTGATTGTCAATTGCAGCACCAAATGGATAAAATTCTCCATCCTGTTTGAGTAGGAGTCGTTCTGCCATGTCGTGGCAATGATTAATTAATTCTTGAAAGTCATTCTGTCCCACCTGTCTTAATTTTTTAGCGCCTTGCCTACAACACTTTTAACATATCTCCTTGTTCCAAAAATATTTGATTCTCAGTAAAAACAGAACAAAACTCCGCAACTAAATTTTCATCTCAAATAATCATTCACCCTCTGCTGTATTACTTTTTTTACAGATTTCCAGGTTTGTCCTTTCATACTTTTGGGAGCTTCGCTTTCTTCAGCTTCATCAAAATAAATAATTGCTTGTGGTATTGAAATTAACAATTGATGTGATGGGTATTTTTGAGAGTGAAACCCGATTATTTCTTCAAGGCTGTAGTGAGTGAATATTTCAGCAAGGTCCCAAAAATCCTTCTTCCTGCCCCTTCCCAATATTGCCTGTATTTTCATGGCGGCAATGTCTTTGCTACTGTAAATTCTGATGGAATCTTCAGTAATGGTCGCATCAATTTGTTTGTGCGGATATTTAATGAAGTCCACTTTTATGCCGTTTATAAAACAAAAAATTGCAAACTTAGAATCTTTGTTTTCGTGTTTAAAATTTTCGCTGAAAGTATTTTGCAAAGCTGTAGTAAGAGTGAAATAATCAAATGATCCAATAGTGAATAAATCCAGGTCAATGGAAGTTCTATGTCCATACCGGAGAGATAATGCAGTGCCACCAACTAATGTGAAACCCGCCAGCTCAGGAATTGACATTAATTTTTTTAATAAGGAAAAAGTTCCGGGTTCAACTGTCTGAGTGTGTAGCATCTGAATGCAATAAGAGGTTTATCTAAAATAGCGCTTGCCAGGTATATTTTACGTAGAGGGAGATATTTTGTGTTCAACAATACATCACCAACCTTTTCATCTCCATAAAACCTTCTGCACATGCGGATATCTTCTACGTCACCTCGTTCAAAAACACGCTCAATAATAAAAGATGCTTTTTTTTCAAAGTCCAATTTTTCAGAATCTACATCCCAAAAAATTTTTTTGTGATCGTATGGTTTGGCGGGCTTTTGCATTACTTAAAGGTAAGATTTGTTTATCCAAGTTATTATTTAAAACCTTTCACTCACTATCAATTCTTTACTTCCCACTCTATAAACATAAAAACCCTCCCCGCTTTTAATACCCAATTTACCAGCCATCACCATATTTACCAACAGCGGACAAGGCGCATATTTTGGGTTGCCAAACCCGTGTTGTAATACTTTTAAAATACTCAGGCAAACATCCAGGCCAATAAAATCGGCCAGCTGCAACGGCCCCATGGGATGTGCCATACCCAGTTTCATTACCGTATCAATTTCTTCAACACCAGCTACACTTTCATACAAACTATAAATAGCTTCATTGATCATGGGCATTAAAATGCGGTTGGCAATAAAACCCGGATAATCATTTACTACGCAGGGGATTTTGCCTAACTGTTTGCTTAGCTCAACAATCGAATCCGTTACTTCTTT
>JAYUBR010001167.1:0-3525 GCA_043740775.1 Ferruginibacter sp.
AAAAATTTGTTTGATGGTAAAACAACAAAGGGCTGGCATACCTATGGTAAAAGTGCCGTAAATGAAAGGTGGAAAATTGCGGATGGCACCTTGTATATTGACAACACAGTTAAAGAAGGTGGTGATATTGTAACGGATAAAGAATATGAAAATTATGATTTGAAGTTAGAATGGAAGATTTCTAAAAATGGTAACAGCGGTATCATCATCAACATTCATGAAGACGCTGCTAAATATGATGAAACTTACAAAACCGGCCCTGAAATTCAGGTGCTGGATAATGATGGACATCCGGATGGAAAAATTCTGAAACACCGTGCAGGTGATTTATACGATTTGATAAAAAGTTCTTCTGAACCTGTTAAGGGGCCGGGCGAATGGAATGCAGTTGAAATTATTTGTAATAAAGATAACCTGCAGATATTTATGAATGGCACAAATGTAGTTACAACAACTATGTGGGATGACAACTGGAAACAACTGATTGCCGGAAGTAAGTTTAAAGATATGCCCGATTTTGGCACTTTTAAAAAAGGAAAGATAGCGCTGCAGGATCATGGCAATGCTGTTTGGTACCGCAATATCAAAATTAAACAATTGTAAAAAACATCACTATGCCTGCTATTTCATTTGTCCGTAATATTTTTTCCCTGTTATGTTTTGTTGCCGCAGTTTCTTTTACAGTGGATCATCAAAAACAAGAAAAAAACAAAGTGCTTATTTTTTCTAAAACAAATGGTTACCGCCATGCAAGTATTGAAACCGGTATAGCGGCCATTAAAAAATTAGGAGCGGCCAATAATTTTGATGTGGATGCAACAGAAGACTCTCTTTATCTTAACGATGCCAATTTTAAAAAATACAAAACTGTTATTTTTTTAAGCACCACCGGCACTGTGTTAGGTAAAGGTCAGGAGCTGGCTTTGCAAAATTTCATACACAACGGTGGCGGCTTTGTGGGCATTCATGCGGCAACAGATTGTGAGTATGAATGGCCATGGTACGACAAAATGATTGGTGCAAATTTTTTATCCCATCCGCAACAACAGGAAGCAAAAATAATAGTGGTTGATAACACACAGCCATCAACCAAACATTTGCCCGCTACCTGGGTTAGAAAAGATGAATGGTACAATTTTAAAAACATGAACCCGGATGTAAAAGTTTTATTAAAGATTGATGAAACAAGTTATACCGGCGGAAAAAACGGCGACAATCACCCGATGGCATGGTACCAGAGTTATGAAGGAGGGAGAGTATTTTATACAGAACTGGGCCATACAGAAGAATCTTACAGCGATCCATTGTACCTGCAACATGTGTTGGGCGGCATTCAATATGCGATGGGCACCAAATAAAAGATAGCGTAAAATTTATTTGGTTTTATTTAAGATTTAGTGTTAAGAACTAAATTATAAATTAAACCACATAGCACATATAAAACATAGGAAACACAGTAAGATAAATTGCATTTTCTATGTACGCTATGTGGCTATGTGGTCAAAGAATATATTTGAAACCGAATAACAACGGATAGTCAACAAAAAAGGTAGCCTGAAAGACTCCCTTTTTTGTTTTTGTAACAACAATTAATATCTTATAATTCTCTAACCCAGATATTGCGGAAACTGATGGGTTCACTTTTATCGCCGTGAGCCTGTAGTTTAATGGGTGCAGGTCCGTGCTTTACGTACACCGGGGCACCTATATATTTTGTTTCCCCTTTTAATTCATAATTGTTTTGCACCAACACACCGTTGTGAATAGCGGTTACACGGGCCGGTGTTTTTATAGTGCCGTCATCATTAAACTGCGGTGCCGTCCAGATGATATCATACACCTGCCACTCACCGGGTTTTTTACAGGCATTTGCCAACGGAATAGATTGTTTATAAATACTCGCTGTTTGCCCGTTTACGTAAGTGGAATTGTTATAACAATCCAATATCTGCATTTCATAACCGGCATCGCCACCACCAGTGGATGCCAGGAAAACACCGCTGTTTCCACGAGCCTGACCTTCACCCGTAATATTAGCGGGTATGCGCCATTCAATGTGTAACTGGTAATCGATAAATGATTTTTTTGTTTGAATATTACCCATTCCCTTTTTAACGGTTAAAATATTTTTTGCAACAGACCATGCTGCAGGTTTTGTGGTGTCATTTGTTGATACCCATTCGCTGAGATTTTTACCGCCAAACAAAACAATCGCATCAGAAGGTGCATCAGCAGTGGTTTTGCCGGGTGTTATTACTTTTGGAACCGGACTGTAAAATTCAGTTGCTTTAGGATCGCCCTGCTGGGCAAAAGAAGATAATGCAATTACAGCGGTGGTTAATAACAGTGAAATGCTTTTTACTTTCATGTGGCAATTTTTTTTGTTATAGTTTAAGTGATGTTTTAAGAGGTACAAATTAATTTATTTTTCGTTAACAATATTGTATTCTTCCTGCAGCCTTAGCGGATACAGTAAATAAAAATATTCTTTAGCCCAGGTATAGCAACAAAAAAGCAGATTATTTTGAATAATCTGCTTTTTTAATTTAATAATTTTAAAAAGACACGGCTTTTTATAAAAAGCTTACCGGCTAAAAATCAGAAAAATCAGTTGGCCTTAGGAAAAAGATATCTGCTTTAGAAACGGTGTTTAAATATTCGGGAATGGTAGAGATCCTTTTCCAGGTAGAGTCACTGACAAAATTTTTCCAGTGCTCATCCCGTTCTGCTTTATTGTTAAAAGTGGTCATGTACATAAGGTTGGGTGTATGGCAACCACTCAATACTTCTGAGTAAAACACTGCATTGAAGTTAAGCCTGTTAAACAAGTCTACTTCACCACCCTCATTAAACATTTTTACTTTTTGGCGGTACAGTCTTTCTGTCGGTCCTTCGTAACTGCGCAATTCATATATCCTTTCTGTTAAAGGGGCCGTTAATACAGGTTTTTTTAAATGCAGCATGTCTTTAAAAGCCTTTAACAATGTGGTTTCCATTCTTTCAAAGGGCATTTTATTAAATGCAGCATTGGTATAAGCAGACGGATCATTTTTTATAAGTGAACCTTCCGTCAATGAGGTCATCAGTGCTTCATATTTTTGTAAGGATGCAAAAGGTATCAACACATACAACCGCTTATCTATGGCAGTATCATTGTCAATACTGCTGAATACACCAATATTGGTTAACCCGCTTTTGTGCAGTGCAGGCAGGTATGTATTTTTAAGGTAAGCATTGATTACCCCCAGTTGGTCAGCGGTTTTGCAATGATAAATTGTAAGCTGGTAATATTCGCCGCGGGGGGCTTTGCCGGCATTTGTAAAACTACTGTTTAGCAGTAACAGAAAAGCAAGTACCAGTGATACGGATGGCAAGAATTGTTTTTTCATGAATTGTTGGTGATTGGTTAAAAGTGAAAGATAAGCAAAAATAGTGATAATTAATTTGGCTGGTGGCAGGTAACCTGTTTGAATATCTCTTTTAGTGTGAAAAATATAGTAAAGTAAATGTAAGCAATGACAAATA
>JAYUBR010001168.1:0-3525 GCA_043740775.1 Ferruginibacter sp.
TACTCCTCCCGCAAGGCGTATATGAAGGGGCTTCCTTCATCTCTCTTAAAGCATTGAAAAAGAACTTTCACCCTTTTTCATTCGTGACACACTCAAGTAGGCAAGGGCATTTCAGCCCGAGCCTCTCACAGAACCGTACGTGAAGCTCTCACTTCATACGGCTCCTGTTATACCATCAATCAGTTACAAAGAAAAGATTTGCCAGTGCCGGAACAGATTGGGATAACTGGACTTGATGTCCCGTAACCAATTGTAGGCTTGCAGGTAACTCCGCTTGGTACTTTTATACTTGTTCCTGTCCCATTTGGCTATTCGGTCATTGAGTTTTCTAAACAAATTGTGCAGTCCGCTTATAGCAAACTTTCCAAAATAATTGATAACCCCAATGATTTGTGGATTGAGTGTGTGGGCAATGTCTTGCAGCGTTTGAGGGGTATTGCGGTGAAAATTCAGTTGCTTCCAATTTCGCAAAATACGGGTTTGAGATTTTAAACTCATTACACAATCGAACCCTAAAAATAGTCCGCCATCCCTTTTCGATTTCTTCGTGGCTGGTTTAAAACTAAAGCCTGAAAAATCAAATTGTTTGGGGTAATCTTTTCGGATTGGTCTGCTGTAATTTTGACAATAGGCAATCTTTGTTTTCTCTTCGCTTAAGCTCAATTTACAATCCGTTCATCTTGCACGTATGGCCTGTAACAGTTGGTGGCTCTGTGTTTCGCTGTTGCAATGCACTACAATATCATCAGCATAACGTACAAATGTTACACCGGGATACTGTTGCTGAAGCCATTTGTCAAGCACATAGTGCAAAAATAAATTTGCCAGTAATGGGCTGATGACGCCGCCTTCCGGCGTGCCTTTGCCATCTTTTTCAACCAATCCTGTTTTGGTTTGAACGGGGGTTTGCAACCAGCGTTTAATGTACAGCAGCACCCATTTTTCTACTACATGTTTTGATACGGCTTTCAGCAATAATTCATGATTTACTTCATCGAAAAATGACTGAATGTCCATGTCAATTACCCAGGCATGGTGGCGTACGTTTTGGCGTACTTGTTCCAGTGCCTGGTGAGTGCTTTTGTGGGGGCGGTAGCCATAAGAGTTGGGCAGAAAAACGGCTTCCAGCCTTGGCTCTATAAAAGCTTTTACTACCTCTTGTGCAATACGGTCGGCAATGGTTGGGATGCCCAGTTTTCGTTCTCCCCCATTTGCCTTGGGGATGATAATTTCTTTTACTGGTTGGGGAAAGTAACTGCCGCTGGCCATTCTGTTCCAAAGTTTGTACAGGTTGGGTAGCAGGTTTGCATCCAATGTTGCAAAATCCTGCTCATCTACTCCGGCACTTCCTTTGTTACTTTTTACCTTGCGATAGGCTTCCTTTACCATAAGTTTGGTTACCGGAAAAGGCTTTGATGTTGTTTCAAATAAATTGTTCATCCTTAATTTAATTTAAGTTGCTAATCCATCTAAAACAGTATAACTGCTTCCCTTCGCTCCACCTTCATTACAAAAGCTTCATCGCTACTATGAAAGCATCCGACATCCTTGCAAACATTGATACTTTTAGCCTCGTGAATACCATTCACTTGTGCCGTTCTCTTTGCATTTTACAAGGACTTCCTGAGTTCCTTACAAGAGCCTGTGTTAAAATCATGCCTACTCAATTGCGGTTGCCTTGTAGCCGGTAAACAAGTAGCCGCTACAATCCTTCATCCACCACAAAAAAAATGGACTTTAGGCAACGGGTGTGCTATCTCACAACTTCATCATAGGTTCATTTGCATTCATCTTTCTAACACTTACCTGACGCTTTTACAACGCCTTTTCCGCCTGCTGTTCAACACCGTTTTATTACTAAAACAGCACCGGGCGGTGGTTTGCAGCCTCTGCTTGTACAGCGACTGCGGCAGACCTGCTGCCATCTCTTATAAAGCATTGAAACTCCCATACTAAAAGCGTTTCATTCACAGCACACTTTTATGCAAGCATGGCAGGACGTTGTTAACTTCGGCATTTGTAATTCTACTGTGCTTTGGTTCGGGGCTGGACATTATCTATTTAGCTTTTTGTTGTTATCTTCGTCAAAAGTTTTTCAATCAGCATTTGTTCCAGGCTTAACAAGCATCTATTCCTGTACTTCACCAAGCATCGAATTTTGCCTGCAACCCCGCAGTCCGACCATTAACGACCAGACAGACGACATTAAATTTATCATATATATATATGACTGACAAATGGAAAAACATTATCGCAACATAAGCTTCTTATTTGTTGGACTTTTATTAATTATTGTGGCAGGTTTTTACAAAAGTTATTTTGGACTATTTCCAAAATTTACAGGTTTGCCTACTATGGCACATTTGCATGCATTAGCGTTTCTTTCGTGGTTTACGTTATTGATAATTCAGCCGATTCTTATACGTAAAAAACAATTTGCAACTCATAGACTTTTAGGAAAAGTATCATATTTTTTAGTTCCATTCATAGTTTTTACAACTTTGGGAATGGAAAAACTTTCTCATTCAAAGTATGTGGACTTACCGAGAGCCGACTATTTAGCAGGGTACTTCACCACTTTTTACGGTGTGACAATATTTTTGACTTTTTATTGTTTGGCAATGTATTACAGAAAAAAGGTTGCTTACCATTTACGATACATAGTCGCTTCATCGTTAATTCTTATTGCACCAGGCTTACATCGGTTAACAATTAATGTTGGGATTCCAGTACCCTACGTCGATAATATTCCCACCATATTTCCATACTTAATTTTAATAGGACTTATCTTTTATGACAAATCAAAAAAGCAGACAATAAAACCATATTTGATTGCTTTGGCAACTTTTTTAGTCTTCGACATATTCAGTTTTTATTTTACGAAATCTGAAGTATGGCAATGGTTTGCAGGTCATCTGCTTGACAGCTTTTTAAAATAAACAACCGGACGAAAAGGGCAGCAGGCAAACATTAAGAACAATAGCCGCAAGTCCCCACGAAAAAAGCCCCCGGTAAGAACAAGCTTAACGGGGGCTTTCGGTTATTGTTTGTTGACCGACACCGGCGCAGGGTGTGGGATTTGCTATAGGGGTTTAGTAGCGGCTTTATCTTTTTGCATCTGTTGTAAAGTATCCATTCTTACGACACAGACATTGAAAAAGTATTACAAAATAATTAAACTACTTCGCAAAGACAGATTAATATTGTGGGACCGTGACACAAAGAAAAACTTTGACGAATTTTGCAATGAGGTTTCTGATAGCGAAGCTACAGATGAAGAAGATTAGTTGTCATTCTCAATAAAGACTTCTTTATTTCGTCCCAAATATTTACTAAATTAGGGACGAAATAAAGCACGTACAACAGGAGGGTGCCAAAATACAGGCTGACACTTATAATCTTCATCAGCGGTAATTCTACTGTACTTCATATTCAGCTGGACAGTATCTATTTAGCTTTTTGTTATTACCTTCATCTTCAGTTTTTATAATCATCGGTTCCGGGCTAACGGAATATTTCCCGTAC
>JAYUBR010001169.1:0-3522 GCA_043740775.1 Ferruginibacter sp.
TTCTTCCAAATCAGCATTTTTTTTATATTTAGCAAGACCTCTAAAGCAAGACTCGTGAATCATCCGCAAATTGAATTTCATAATTCATAACTCATAATTCATAACTCTTTTGCCTTCATTTTAATTCCTGTATTTTTATGCTTCTGAAAGAAACTGCATTGCCATGATCCTGTAATAAAATATGGCCTTGAGGCGCCCTCCCGAAGTTGGGCCATTTTTCATATTTGCTTCTTGCCACCAGTGCCAAAAAATAGGGAGCACCCCGCTGGTATTCCAGCACCTTCCACCCATTAAGCCAATGCTCTACCCTGTTATCGGGATATACAACAATCATCCCCCTGTTCCATTCGCCGATGGGCCTTCTTGCCCTTGGTTCCCGAAGCGATGGAATCAGATCATATAGTGAACCGAGTGTACGATTTCCTACCACGCCCAACTTTGCATCGGGGTGTTTGGCATCATCTAATATCTGGTACTCCAGCCCAATGGCTGAACCGTCTGTATTTTCATTTTCTGTAACAAAATACTTTACACCGCTGTTGGCACCTTCTGTTAATTTAAAATCGAACTGGCAAATAAAAGCAGCGTACTGTTTGGTGGTAACAATATCGCCGCCATTGGCAGCCTCTGCTCCAGCAGAGGGCAGTACACTTAAAATACTGTCCTTTATCTCCCACCCTTTTTCAGGAAATTTTTCTTTGTAAGCACCCCGCCATCCATTTGTATTTTTTCCATCCCATAACAGGCTTACTCCGTTTCTTTTTTCGGCATCCGAAATAGTATTGGGAATAAGGTTTACCACAAAAATATTGTTGTAAGCGGCAGGTTTTAAATGAGTAGTTTGTATGCGCAAATTGCGCCAGCGAACTGTTCTTCCTTCGTCTGCTTTATTATTAATGGCATGCACCTGCAGGGCAATAAAACCTTTCATTGTCATGGCATCCACCACATAGGCCGCGGGCATACCGTTAAGCCAGGTGCGGATGTTGGTACCAATGCATTCTATACGGGCCCTGTTCCATTTCGATTGATGGAAAGCTGCTTTGGCAGCAGGGTTCAGGTCAAGGGGATACAACCAGTCCCGGCGGCTTTCATCATAAATTCCTGCGCTCCATTTACGTTTGCCTGGGTCAATTTCATACTGGTATCCATGTACTTTTCCATTTTGATAATCCGTTGTGCTTTCGCTGCGAAACTGCACTCCGGAATTCATCGTGCTATCTGCTTTAAATTCAAATTCTAAAATAAAATCGCCATACTTTTCCTGGGTGGCTAAAAAAGAATTGGGTTCATTCAATACAGTAGTGCCGGTTATTTCACCGTTTGCAACGGTATATTTTGCTTTGCCATTTAACTGCTTCCAGCCAGAAAAATCTTTCCCATTAAAAAGATTTTTCCATTGAGATGTTTGTGCGCTAGTCAACAGGCTGGATGTAACCAGGAATACAATCAGGAAACTTTTGGTCATGAGGCGATCGTTAAAAATAAAGAAAGAGTTCAGGTAATTAAACGGAATGTTTAATTGTCTTTCAAGGTAATTAATTTCGTTAAAAGTGGGAATATTTTTTTGAAAAAACTCTATTATTGAAGGCAAATGAGTACCTGTAATATCAGTTTAGGGCAGGTTTGTAAAAAGCAAAATGGCCCGTTAGTTAACGGGCCATTTTAATAATTATAAAGAAGAAATATCATGCGGGAAGTATGGGACCATAACGCAACTGGCTTCCTGTATTGCCTTTTCCAGGATAAAGCACATCATGTGCGGTCTCGTATCCTTCGTCAGAGATCTTTGTCAGGATACGCTTTGTATCAATCCGGCGGAAAATGCTTACCGCAATGGCGGCTACCCCTACCACGGCTAAAGCCACTACTATTTTTGAAGTATTTTTCATTGTTTAATTTTTGTAAAGATAAAAAAGTCAACATGCCCCGCCATATTTTATTTACTTTTTATTTAATAAAATCAACAACTTTTTAATGGCCTTAACAACTGTTACAATCTTTTATTGCACTGATTAATGCTAATCTGCCTGTCGGCAGTCAGTTACAATATATGACAATGGACATTTTAAAAAAGTTGCATCTTTAAAAATATCTCTCTGGCGTTAATCTAAAACAAAGCAGGCATCCAATTGTTTTTAGTATTAACCAACAAATAGTGTGTGAATATAAAATGAAAGAATAGTTTTGCTAAACTGCCTTTTGTTAAAAACAGTTAATCCTTTTAAAAAACTACAATATTGTTATGCCAACAAATAAAAACGCAAATATTTTTCTTTCAATGGGGCCGCTGCACCGGGTTGTGATCAGTTCTTTTTTATCAGCCATTGTTTTTTTACTGATTAAAAAAAGTCATTTAAACATCATGATGATCAGCATGATACTGTGGGATGTTTTTGCATTGTCCTATGTTATTCTTAGCTGGATCGTTTTTTTTACCAGTCCGGTAAGCCATATTGCCAAACTTGCGCAAAAGGATGATGGCAGCAGAATATTTGTTTTTATTGTGGTGGTGATTTCTTCCTTCGCCAGTATGCTCACTGTTTTACTGCTCATTATTTCAGAAGAAAACAGGGGTACTTCAACGGCAGTATATCTTCCGGTAATTATTGCCGGCATCTTACTTTCGTGGATACTGGTACACACTACATTTTGTTTTCACTATGCCCATTTATATTACAATTTTGATGACCGGGCCAAAGCAAAAAAAGGTGGGCTTCAATTTCCACAAGAGCAAAATCCGGATTACCTGGACTTTGCTTATTTTTCTTTTGTGGTGGGCATGACTTTCCAGGTGTCGGATGTGGAGATCAGTTCCCGTATCATCCGCAGGGTGGCATTGGTACATGGGTTACTTTCTTTTTTACTCAATACATTTGTAGTGGCATTAACCATCAATTTAATTGCAGGCCTTAAAGGTTAACAACTCTTCATCATGATATCGAAAGACCCGCTACATGGCAAAACCTTACAAGCAATCGTAACTGAACTGGTGGCACATTTTGGCTGGGAAAAATTAGGGCAGTGTATCAACATCAATTGTTTCAACGTTAACCCATCCATAAAATCAAGCCTTACCTTTTTACGCAAAACACCCTGGGCAAGAAAAAAGACGGAAGAGCTTTATATAAAAATGATTGATAAAAATTAAGCTGTATACGCTACCACATAGACAAATAGGAAACATAGATTTTTTTATTTGTATTTTCTATTTGTGCTAGGTGGTTTCCTGTCTTTTAAATTCCAGATTATTTTTATTTTCTTATTGGCTCACAGGAACGCCTGTGTCGGGTTCTTAACTATATTTTTTGAGGCTGTAGTAACAGTTCAATGGATGACAGAGTACCAAATGAATCATTTATTTTTTTATACTAGCACTTTTCAATGTTAACCGTGTATTAACTCATTGACCAGATTGAAGCATAAAAACAGTTTGGGTATCATGCCACAACCATTCTGTAACCCTTTACAGCAAAGTGTTTAAGAATTTATAAAGTATATTAACCAGCATGAAAGCGGCAT
>JAYUBR010001170.1:0-11306 GCA_043740775.1 Ferruginibacter sp.
CTGTACCATTGATAGGTTAAACCGGCTCCTGTCGCTGTTACTGATAATGGTGTGGCAGCAGCATTCAAACATAAGGCTTGTGCTGCTGTTGAAGGCTGAACGGTTATTGCCTGACACTGCCCTTGCACCACAGTTGGAATCAAAGCAGTAGCCATGGTTATTAAAACGGTGATAGCAGCCACCCCTCCAATAAAAATTTTACGTAGGCGATGAATAAATCCGGAATGGATACGGATGCTTTCCGTATGCTCATTATCAATTGTTGTAAGAAACAATTTGCCCAGTAGCAATAAGTAAAATTTCTTCATAAAAATCATTTTTATATGTGAAGGGAAATGATCTTTTATAGAGGATATACAGACATATACAAATCCATAAGATTGATAGCCTTTAAAAGAAATTGGATTAAACCATAGATTCGCAGAGGATATAATAACTATTAGTTTGTTGTAGGATAAGGATTAAGAGGTGTTAGTACCTAACTTCTTAAATCTTCGTAGGGTTTGGCAAGATATTTTTCACTACTCGCTGTAACATAACATGGATAAGAGTTTCAGTGGAAAAATAAAAAATTCAACTTTTAGTTTCTTATACTTTTTGGTTCTGGCTTGTCCAGGTTAGGGGTAAGCGTTACTAAGGATAGTAAATTCAGCGTAAGACAATATTTTTTTTATATCCTAATAAATCCTGTACACAAAAAGCCTTTAAATGTCATTTATTGGTAAACAGATATTTACAAGGGAAAGAAAAGTTATTAGAGGATACAATAATTGAATTAAAAACGTTTTTTAGGAAGAAATTGGAGGAATGATTTGTTAGGGTAAATCTAATTATTATTTACTCACAATGCAATATAATACTAATATTTTAATTCTGCCCTATTATTTTGCCATTTTTTTAATTCAGTACCCAGTCTAAAAACGCCTCGGGCACTTTCGCTGGTTTTTCTCGTTTCTCCTCCTGTCTCTTCCAGCCCTTCCTCCACTTCTGTCACCACCACCGGATGAAATTTTTTCTCTTCCAAATGTATAACCTATTTTAAAATTAATAGAAAAATAGGAATCATTATTTTTTGGGTTTCCTCGGATGCCACCGGGATGGTTAGTATTATCATTCGGAAGGGCATCAGCCCTTCCCCTGTTATTTAATATGAGTGCCTCGGAGAGTTTTGTACCAGTCAAATATTTACTGAATATTGTAGGATCAATGTATCTGCCATGTACGTCATCAAGATAGTCGGTAAACAATACTCTGGTGATATATTCAAGCCTTATATTGAACCTCGATAATAATTCATAGGCAATCCCAACGCCCAATGGTATATTTATTTGATCAAGTTTGTATTCTTTCCTGTCAGGGTATTCTGCAAAGCCTTCTCCCTCGGTGTGTAAGGGGCGCAGGTCAATCCATTGCCCATTAAGATTTGCTTGTGGGTTAAAATGAAAATAACCCACACCTCCTATAATATATGGCGAGAACGTGGAAGGGTAACTTTCAGAATTAAAATTGCTGAAAAAATCTATCGGGTGAAATTCTGCTGTAAGCGTTACTTCATAAATGGGGCTCCGGAAACTCAGGTTCCTGTTGTACCTTCCAATAGCTTTGTTGTTTTGTTCTCCTTTTAATAAACTGTCATTTGATTGTACCTTCCCTATGGTTCCTTCAAGCCTTAATGCAAGAAATTTTTTATAAATTGCGCTTGCATAGATACTGCCATAAAGCGTGGTGCTTTTGATATTCAAATCTTTGGGACCCGTTGTTCCTTTTCCCCTCCTTCCGCCAATATCAGTTAAACTATTCATAGGGCCTACTGAAATACCAGCCTCATAAGTGATCGCTTTATCGTAATAATCGTGATTATAAAAATAAGATTGGGACCTTATTGAAAGGGTAATAACACACAATAATAAAGAAAAAAGAATTTTTAATTTCATAAAGGAAGTTCGTTTTGGTCCAGGCTTTAGATGTTCACAGCAAAGTATAGAATTGGTTATTTTTCCTGCTTTTAAATAATTTTCATTTATCATAAGTAACGTTTTTTTAGCCATTTCATTGCACATTAAATTATATATTAATTATCAGAAGAAAACTTCAAGCCCCTCATTATCCCTGGTATTTTTGAATAGTAGGCCTAATGCTTTCTTATAAAATAATTGAATCAAATTTGCAAAAAAAGTAATAATGCAATTAAAAAAATACTCAAATAAAAAACAGGCGAAATTCAAAAACTATCTGCCCAACTTAATAGGATAAATGGATTTTAAAAAAAGTAAATCGTTGGAGAATTGGAGATTTAAATAGTCACTTTCTTCTTTAGATTAGGGGTACTTGTAAAGGTAAGGGTTGAAATGCTTCCGATAAAAATTTTGGCAAATATATTTTTAGGAATTTTACTTTAGTTTCTGAGATTGACTAACTATACAAAAGCTGATAACTGGAGTACAGCTGGCAATGTAAATCCTTATACAGGAACTGCTTCATCCAACACCTCAAATGGAAAATCCCCGATAGCCCTGTACTGAAAAAGATTCCTTTTCGCGATGGGTTTAAGACCCGTGATGAAGGATGATTTCTGAAATTAGTAGAAGTAAATTGATAAAACTGTTTAGGGAGAAAGATTTTAGAGATAAGCCTATTCTTCCAATTACCTTAATGTTTTTATCAATTTATTAACCTGATCTATTACGTTAGGAGAATCCAGATTCTTATAATTTTCATTTACATCTTGGGCAAACATTATCTTTATTTTATTATCCTCCCATTCCATTACGGTAAGGCAAAGCATTGGCCATTTTTTTTGTTTGCTGCATGTACCCATATAAGGCGAGATAAGGCTGAGCATAATAAAAAGAGTTTTCTATTAATTCACTATATAAACTGGGTACGAGTGCTATTTTTAAGTCCCTGACTACTTCATATGCAATGCGGAATTTAGTGCCTTCTTTTATTGTAGTGGCTAATGAAGGCATTCCTTTATCGTGAAAAAAAATAAATAGGTAATCATTAAAATCTTCTTCCATTTCATCGTATAAATCTTTACAGTAAAAAGCATAATCGGCTTTAAGCTTTTCTATTGAACAATCGGCCAGATTTTTATCAATAATAAAATCAAGTAGCTCGGTTTCCTTTTTAATAATTTCCTTGATAGATGGCCCATGCATGCTGCCATTCATAAATATCACGTACCTGGGTTTGGAAAACAAATCAAAAAAGTAGCTTTTAAATACAACCGTCTTTCGGTCAAATGTTAACTGAACATATAATGGAAAAGTAAGTGCCCCATGAAAAAGGACCTTTTTCAGGCGGTCATTAAAATAGATTTTATGAGTAACCTTATACGTTTTTCCCATTTTTTATGATTTTTACTTCCCCTGTCGGCAATTGACTTTATTAAACTTTAGATAACGATACCAAGCTTTATCAGGAAGTAGAATTTCCATGGCAAACGTCGGTAATTTTATGCTAAGAATCTGTTTAAAAACGATTGAGCATAATTCTTATAGCTGATAAATGAACCATTGCTACACTTGTACGCCATATAAGTGATGTAATGTGGAAGCAAATTATTGACTATTCAGGAAAAATGCTAAAATTATTAGTAAAAACGTCGACTATATCAGTTCATTGCTTATTTAACGTTTGAAAAAGAAGCAGTTATGAATGAAATAAAGATGGGGAAAATTTACAGTAGTATATTAATAAAACACAGGAATTAAAACTGTAAACTAAAATGCATTTTCCCAAGATATCCTTTTACACCCAATTAGGAAGCGACAAAGGGATTACTGTTTTCAGACACGTGACGAAAACTGTTGAATGCTTTTAAAAAGATTTGCACCCAACGTATTCACTTAAGGGTGTTTAAAATTCCATTACAAATCCAATATTGAAGGTGTGAGCGCAAACCGAAATGCGTGCAGTCTCTTGATTGTATACATGCCATTATTCGTGGGTAAAAGAAAAGCCAGGGACTGCTACCAAAATTCAGGTGATTAATTAATCTTGAACCAAAACCATGATTCTCTTTCGGTGGCAATTAAATTTTGGAATGAGGGAAGAAATCAGTTATTCAGTTCTTCCCTTTACCGCTTACATCTTCGCATACAACCATATCAACCGGTACCGTTCCTGCGCACAGGTACCGCCCGCAATCATCTGAGTTACCATGTACCATTCTCACTTGATTTTTGAAAACAATATTATGTACAAGTCTTCGAATCGCAGACCTTACAATCCGGGAAGTATGGAATTTATTACCTTGTGCCATCATCGCATCTTCGCTGGTAACTCTTCAATAACCTCTTCATAACACCAAAATTCATTAGGAAATTGATTGACCTGGGTCTAATAATATTCAAGGGAAATTAATGAAGTGCTTAAAACTCCATCAATCCCCGGTGCTAAGCCAAGGGTTCAAAAACCGCCGGAATTAACCAGTTGAAAAAATTGAGCTACGACCGTGATAACGATGTTTTACCGCATACTGGTTTGATACATATACCAGAGGAAAGTTTTTGATTAAGACAGCTTAAGGATATATAAAACAACTACGCAGCGGCAATTTTTAACAAGTTTATCTAACGCTGCTTATTTAAATTTAGTCACTAATACTGCATTTAAAAGTTTTATAAGTAATTCACATGCGTTGATAACTCTTTTTATTGATTGATATTTTATTATTGTTGTCCGAGAAGAGTCTGTTATTATTTATTTTAGTAAGTGTAATGCTTTACGGGTCTACATTTTCAATTTAATTTGCAAAGCATGGGGTGTTGATTTTTTGGGTGGGGGCTTTTGGATTTGTATATTTTTATTTCTGTGCCGCTTTCGCTTATACGCTTCCAGTATGGCTGCTATGGATACGTAGTTCATGATGTGTAGCCGGACAATGGTGGCAAAGATGGAAAATGCCATGGTTGAGTTTTGCCCTTTGTGCAATACATCCAGCAGCAACAAGGCTATGAGGGCACACCATACCTGGGTTTCGATGGCATTGGTATTGTCTCCAAAAAAGTAAGTCAGTGGAAAGTTTTGCTTCAGTTTTTTAAAGAAGGTTTCTATTTGCCAGCGGTTGGCGTAAATGGCAGCTATCTCCACGGCTGTAAGGTCAAAATGGTTAGTGACCCAGTTAGCTATCAATACAGATACGGATATATTAATCCGAAAAAGGGAACTCTCGGAAGTATTTAATGTGCCTATCGTTCCTTCAGGTAACAAAACGCTCGTACTCATAAAGCCCCGGGCTGTAAGACATTTTTTAAATAATTTTACTGAGGCTAAAAACGAAAACTGGAGCGTAATTAATCATGGCTATAAAGTGCAGTACATGTGGGATGGGGTGTTAAATGCCGTGTACTATGATCCGAAGGGCTATTGGTCTGAAATAATAAAAAAATCCCCCGAAGATAAACTTCCATACGAAGTGACAGACCTTTTTAAGAAACGTTATTATGAGGATACTTTTTTGTATGCTGAGTCAATTGAAATTATTCAGTCGGATAAGGAGCCCACATATGCGGTATATGTGGAAAATGAAAAGAGCCTGAAATGTTTGCGTATTTATGGCGGCGTTATGGAGCTTGTAAAAGAAATTCATAAAAAATAGTAGACCGGATAATACCGGCTTTTCGATCTGTATTCTATCGTTGGCATATCCACCTGGATTGGCTTCCGCATGTTACACATTTTTGTTAATCCTGAATACTTTCGAAATTAATTACGCCTGTGGACATGCTTTATAAAAGACTTTCCAATTAAATATTTTGCAGCGAAGGGTGTATCCATGGCTTCCGGTAGGGCCTTTGTAAAAGCTGTGAAGCTTCCAAATCACCGGTAATTTCTTTCTTAACAGGATCATATATCAACGGCCTGCCCAACTGCATGGAAAGATTGGCTAATATACAACTGGCTGTAGATATATGGCCCTGTTCAATATGTGCAACCGGCCTTGTTCCTTTATCAATTGATTCCAGAAAATTTCGCATGTGCAAACGGCTTGCAGATGCCACATGCAGTTCAATATCAGGCTCGGTAAGGTCTTCGGGATATTGCGCTTTTTCGTACAACACATCGCCATGTAATTTTTTATCTTCACCCGCCGGGATGAAATCATACTTCATTACATCGCCGCATAGGGTTCCTTTATCACCATATATTTTAAAGGCCCACGGATATTCCGGATCTGCTGCGGTGCCCCATGTTCTGTGTTGCCACACGCAGTTCAATTCCTTGTATTCAAAGATGGCTGACTGCGTATCTGCAATATTACTCTTGCCGGCGTTATCAACATAAATACCACCGGTTGAACTAACACGTTGCGGCCAGCCAAGGCCCAGCATCCAGCGCACCGCATCAAACATGTGGATGCACATATCGCCCATAATGCCATTGCCATATTCCATAAAGGCCCGCCACCAGCCGCGGTGCGGCAAACCATCGTAAGGGCGTAATGGTGCAGGCCCTGTCCACATATTGTAATCAAAAAAATCAGGTACGGGTATCACCGGCGGATTGGCATTGCTATGCATGTGATAGTAACAGCATATTTCTACATGATGTACTTTGCCCAGCATGCCGGTATCCACAATATTTTTCTTTGCTTCTATCAGGTGCGGTGTGCTTCTGCGTTGCGTGCCCACCTGTACAACCCGGTTGTATTTTCGTGCTGCGGCTACCATGGCTTCGCCTTCCATGATATCCACACTGATGGGCTTTTGAACATACACATGCGCACCTGCTTTTAGCGCATCAATGGTCTGTAATGCATGCCAGTGATCGGGCGTACCAATGAGTACAATATCGGGTTTGGTTTCTGATAATAGTTGACGGTAATCTCCAAACAGCTTTGCTTTTTGTTTAGTTTTCCTTCGCTCACTAATCATGTCTGCTGCTTTATTTAGCTGATGTTTGTCCACATCACACAAGGCAACTATTTCAACCGGTGCTACCTGCATTAACCTGAACAGATCACTTTTTCCATACCAGCCTGTGCCGATTAAAGCCACCCGTTTTGGTGATACGGGATTATAGACATTCATTCCATTTGCACGTAAGGCAGCCAAGGCAAGTATTGCAGCACTGCTGCCAATAAAATTGCGGCGGTTCATATTATGATGGCCCATGGTAAAAATATTATCGTGTTATGAAATATAGGCTGGCGTTTGCAACTCCTACACTAAAGATACTGTTGTTTGCGAATAAATGGAGACCAGAAAAGCAAAAGTATTTTTAGATAAAACCTTACCGTACGCTGCGGATAGAAAGATTTCAGCCAGCGAACAAAGCTGAAAAATAAATGGAGTAAAATAATCAAAAAAAATTACGAAAGGCTGGTATGCATCCGGGTTAAAAACTCAAATAATGTATGCATCGTTTTCACATCGTCCACAACCAAAATACCATTTTTACCTACCTGTTTTAGTTTGGCTTTATTGGTACCTTTTTGTAGAAACTGCAAAATGCCGGTGAAGGTTTCACTTTGAAAATACGGCGAGTCGGGGTTGCTTACAAAAAAACATTTTAAAGTATCATTCTTTAAAAGCATCTTTTCAAAACCCAGTTGTACGGCCAGTTTGCGGCATCTTACGGTGGTAAATAAATCTTCAACCGGGGCAGGAATAGGGCCGAAACGATCAAGCATTTCCTGATGAAAGGCCTGCAGATCTTCCTCATTTTCACAATTGTCTAAGCGGCTATACAAGCTCAGTCTTTCAGTAATACTTTCCACATAACTGTCGGGAATTAAAATTTCCAGATCGGTATCAATGGTGCAGTCTGTAACAAAATCATCCTGTAGCTGAATTTCTTCTTTGTACAATTCTTTAAACGATGTTCTCTTTAATTCACGGATGGCTTCATCCAGAATTTTCTGGTACATTTCAAAACCAATCTCTGCAATAAAACCGCTTTGCTCTCCGCCCAGCATATTGCCGGCTCCACGTATGTCCAGGTCCCTCATCGCTATTTGAAAGCCGCTACCCAAATCACTGTATTGTTCAAGTGTACTTAAACGTTTGCGACTATCTGGTGGCAGCGTACTCATGGGAGGCGCAACCAAATAGCAAAAAGCTTTTTTGTTACTTCGGCCAACCCTTCCCCTTAACTGGTGCAGATCACTTAATCCAAACTGGTGAGCATTGTTTACAATGATGGTGTTTACATTGGGAATGTCAACACCACTTTCAACAATATTGGTACACACCAGTACATCGTATTTTTTATCCATAAAATCCAGGATAGTATCTTCAAGATCATCGCCGTCCATCTGGCCATGTGCAAAGGCAATGCTAACATCCGGGCAAAGCCCTTGTATCAATCCTTTCATTTCCTGCAAACCCTTTACCCTGTTGTGTATAAAGAAAACCTGGCCGCCTCTTTCGGTTTCGTAATAAATAATATCCCGGATGGCATCTTCATTAAAGACCATCACTTCCGTTTGTATCGGTTGCCTGTTGGGCGGTGGTGTATTGATGATGCTGAGATCTCTTGCACCCATTAAACTAAACTGCAAAGTTCTTGGGATGGGCGTAGCCGTTAGTGTCAATGAATCAACCGTGGTTCTTAATTGTTTTAATTTTTCTTTTGCAGCAACACCAAATTTTTGTTCCTCATCAACAATCATTAGGCCCAGGTCTTTAAACTTCATCTCTTTACCCAATAAAGAATGAGTACCGATGATGATATCAATTTTTCCTTCAGCAACTTTTTGTAAGGTTTCTTTTTTTTCTTTGGATGATTTAAAGCGGTTAATATAATCTACGGTAACCGGAAAATCTTTCAGCCTTTCACCAAAGGTTTTAAAATGCTGATACGCCAGGATGGTAGTAGGAACCAGTACAGCAGCCTGTTTGCCATCGCAGCAACTTTTAAAAGCAGCACGGATTGCAATTTCTGTTTTACCAAATCCAACATCCCCACACACCAGTCTGTCCATCGGCGATGGCTTTTCCATATCCCTTTTTACATCTTCTGTTGCCTTGCCCTGGTCGGGTGTATCTTCATAAATAAAACTGGCTTCCAGTTCGGTTTGCATGTAATTATCCGGACTAAATGCAAAGCCTTCCTGGCTCTTTCTTTCAGCATATAGTTTAATCAAATCCGTTGCAATATCTTTTACCTGTTTCTTGGTTTTTTCTTTTAATTTATTCCATACATCGCTGCCCAGTTTATTCATTTTGGGTATGCTGCCTTCCTTGCCACTGTACTTACCTATCTTATGCAAGCTTGAAATATTTACATACAGCAAATCACCATCCTTGTATTGAATGCGCACCGCTTCCTGCATTTTGCCATTGGCTTCAATTTTTTGTAACCCGCTGTACACGCCCACTCCATGATCAATATGCGTTACATAATCTCCCGGCTGCAACTCCCGCAGCATCTTTAAAGTAAGCGCTTTGTTTTTGCTGAACGCCTGCTTTACTTTGTATTTATGGTAGCGCTGAAAAATCTGGTGATCGGTATAACAAACCACCATGAGGTCATCATCAATAAACCCATGATGGATGGAAGTGGGTATGGGAACAACATTGATTTCGGCTTTCAGGTCAGTAAAAATTACATGGAGTCTTTCCAGTTGTTTAGGGTTATCGGCAAATAAATAAATATTGTATTTCTTTGCTTCGTACTCTTTTAAATTCTTTATTAAAAGATCAAACTGGCGGTTAAAAGAAGGCTGCTCTTTAATGTGAAAAGCAATCGTTTCTTTTGGTGATGATTTTGTAAAATAAGATTTACCCGCAATTTCAATAATGTTCCTTGCTTTTATTTCATCTTCCAGTACAGCCGCTTTCACAAAGTCATTTTCATTGATGTCTGTCCGTTCATTGATCTCACTGTCATCATCTGCCAGTTGTTTTTTATTTGCAGGTATAGCTTCGGCAATGGATAGAAATAACTCCAGGTCTTCTTCCTGCTGTTCAATTTTTTCTCTAATAAATTGCCAGTCTTCTGTCCATACCACGGTATTCTCCGGCAAAAATTCCAGTAACGAAACCCGGTCGCCGGTTTCAAACTGTGTCTCCACGTTGGGTATAATGTTTACCTGTAATAATTTGCGTTCGCTTAACTGTGTTTCAGGATCAAACAGCCGGATGCTATCTACCTCATTACCGAATAACTCAATACGGTAGGGCTTTTCATTGCCAAAAGAGTAGATATCCAATATACCGCCCCGTACAGCAAACTGCCCTGGTTCATACACAAAATCGGTACGTTCAAAACCATAATCAACAAAGCGGCCAAGAATATCGTTTACATCAATTGTTTCTGCCTGTTTGATGGAAATAATATTGGCTGAAAGTGTTTTTGGCAACACCACTTTTTCAAACAAAGCCTCGGGATGTGTAATGATTATTTTTTTATTTACGCCACCCATTGCTGCAGCAGTAGCAATTTTGGTGAGCGCTTCGGTTCGCAGCATTACATGGCTGCTGTTGAGCAACCTGTAATTCTTTTTATTTTTAAAAGACGAAGGGAAATAAAAAATGTCTAAAGCGCTGGTGAGATTTTCCAGTGTATTGTGAAAATAAGCAGCTTCTTCCGGGTCTCTTAAAATCACGAGATGGTTCAACTGGCTGGCAGCAGGATGATTAAAAACCGCAGCGATAACAAATTCTGTGGCACTGCCATGCAGGCCGGACAGATGAATATGGCTGGGTTTATACAATGAAATTCCATCCACTATTTGAAAACAGCGGCCATCATTTGCATATTCTTTCAACAACACTTCCAGGTTCATCCGTGTGCAAAGATATGGGTTGAAAAAATTATCTTGCATAAATCCTCCCGTTGCAATACATCACTTAATAAAACCGTTAACAAAATACTTTGGTAACTAAACATATATTTATATTTGGATGTTTCTTAAACAAAAAATACTCAGTAACAATTATGATGGAATTTTAAAGCATTTTCAAAAACCACAAGCTTTTTCTATTTAAACTAATTTGGCCTCCAACCTGTAAAAACTTAATACAAATATTCGGGATGAAAAAATATTGCATCACCTTCTTTTCTTCATTTCTATCTTTTTTTTCATTATCACTTATTGCACAGCAACAGGAACCAACTGTTCGTTTTGCCAATGGCAATTTTATTACCGGCAACAACATTAAAAAACAACAATTCAAAAAAGAAAATATCCTGGCGGCTCTTTTTGGCGATCAATATTTTGTACTGATACAGTTTGATGATTTGCCTGGTAAACAGGCCAAAGAAAATTTATTAAAAGCAGGTGTGGCACTACAGGAATATTTACCTGGCAATGCTTACCTGGCAACAATAAAAAATAGTTTTGATTTCGTGAC
>JAYUBR010001171.1:0-3518 GCA_043740775.1 Ferruginibacter sp.
TAGTTTTGTAGCGTAGTAAAACCAAACCATATAGCACAAATAAAAATCAGCGATAAACTGAGCTGGTATTTTATTAAGGTGGGTAGTTTTTTATTTGAATGAACGGTTGCCTGGTAAAGCAGCCATAGAGTGCCAGCCTGCCAAAAACTATTGGCAATTGCCCACCCAATAGATTGTAAAAAATAGGCGTTGTGAAAAGAAAATGTTAACATAAACACAGTTTATCAAATGCTGTTTAAATAATTCCTGATTTCTTCCAGTTCTTCTTTAGATGTTTTGTGATTGCCCAATGCCTGCATTATCAGTTGAGCAGAGGAGCCGGCAAAAAGTGAGTCGATCATCTTATTCAAAAACAAATTCTGTGTTTTTTCTTTGTTTACTGCGGGTTTGTAAATATGGGTTTTATTGCTGCTGTCACGGGTAACCAGGCCTTTTTCAAACATTATCTGCATTAGCTTTAGGGTAGTGGTGTAACCGGCATCTTTTACTTTTAATAATTCTTCATGTACATCCCTAACCGTAGCAGATTGCCGCTGCCATAACACCTGCAGTATTTCCAGTTCACCTTCTGTAGGCTTGTTATTTTTTATTAAAGTCATAATACGATATTTTTCGTATGTAAATATAAAAATTAATTTCTAAAACAAACTAAAATATTCGCAGATGGAAAATATTAAGAAGCCGCATTAAGTATTTTAATGGTTTGAAAGGAATTGGTTTGTAAATAAAAAAAGCCCCGATGTTGGTCATCAGGGCTCTTATTAATTGTAGTTAGTTTTGTGCACTATTATTTAGTAACTCTTATATCAATTTCTAATTAATGTTTTGTATTGGCACCACTCATTTTCATCATGGTTTCAATTTGTGCTTTTCTGTTGGTTTCAATTTTATCATGATGCAATTTGGCAAGGGTAGGGGCAATAACCAATGATACAATACTCATTAATTTGATGAGGATATTCATAGATGGCCCTGAAGTATCTTTAAATGGATCACCCACGGTATCCCCTGTTACAGATGCCTTGTGTGGATCAGATTTTTTATAGTACATGGTACCATTAATATCAACCCCTTTTTCGAAAGATTTTTTTGCATTATCCCAGGCACCACCGGCATTGTTTTGAAAGATACCCATCAACACACCACTAACGGTTGCACCTGCTAAAAATCCGCCCAGCACTTCTGGTCCAAAAATGAAACCAATGATTATCGGTGTTAATAATGCGATTGCACCTGGCAACATCATTTTTTTAAGGGAAGCTTCTGTAGAAATAGCCACACATTTATCATATTCAGGTTTGCCCGTACCTTCCATAATACCAGGAATAGTGCGGAACTGGCGGCGAACTTCTTCTACCATTGCCATAGCCGCTTCACCCACAGCACGAATGGCTAATGAAGAAAAGATAAAAGGAATCATGCCACCTACAAATAAACCTGCCAACACATCTGCATGATAAATATCAATGCCATCAATACCGGCAATGCCAACAAAAGCCGCAAACAAAGCCAGTGCGGTTAAAGCTGCAGAAGCAATGGCAAAACCTTTACCACTGGCCGCTGTGGTGTTACCAACGGCATCAAGGATATCTGTTTTTTCACGAACGTCTGCAGGCAATTCACTCATTTCCGCAATGCCACCTGCATTATCTGCTATCGGGCCAAAAGCATCAATGGCCAACTGCATGGCTGTTGTAGCCATCATTCCGGCAGCAGCAATGGCTACTCCATATAAACCAGCGCAGGCATACGATCCATAAATGCCGGCAGCTAAAACCAGTATTGGTAATAAGGTACTTTCCATACCTACTGCAAGGCCGCCAATGATGTTGGTAGCATGACCTGTAGCCGATTGACGGATGATACTCATTACCGGGCGTTTGCCCATGGCGGTATAATATTCTGTGATGATGCTCATTAAAGCACCTACACCCAACCCAACCATGATGGCACCAAATACTCCATTTTTTGTAAAATCATGACCACGCAAAGTCATGTGTGCCGGCAGTAAAAAATTAACCAGGAAATAGCAGCCGATAGCAGCTAACACCATCGAACCCCAGTTACCCATGTTCAATGCGTTTTGTACTTTATGTGTACTAAGCCCGGCATTTTCAGAAATGCGGACAAAGAAGGTTCCGATGATAGAAAATATAATTCCCATTGCTGCAATCAGCATCGGTAATAAGATGGGGGATAGTCCGCCGAATGCATCGCCTGTAGCAGATGTTTCTCTACCCAAAACCATCGTGGCCAAAACGGTTGCAACATAGCTACCGAAAAGATCTGCACCCATACCTGCAACGTCACCCACATTATCGCCTACGTTATCAGCAATGGTGGCCGGGTTTCGGGGATCATCTTCCGGAATACCAGCTTCTACCTTACCCACAAGATCTGCTCCAACGTCTGCAGCTTTGGTGTAAATACCACCACCCACACGTGCAAACAAAGCAATGGATTCTGCACCTAGAGAAAAACCCGTTAATATTTCAATGGCCTTTTCAAGAGCTAACCTGTATTCTTCTGAACCAATTGTATAACCGCTAACAAATGTTGTATATAAAATGATGAACAAACTACCTAAGCCCAGCACAGCTAAACCGGCCACACCCATACCCATCACACTTCCACCGGTAAATGAAACAGACAATGCTTTGCTTAAACTTGATCTTGCAGCCTGTGCTGTACGTACATTGGCTTTGGTGGCTACTTTCATGCCGATAAAACCTGCAAGGGCACTAAAAAAAGCACCTAACACAAATGCCAGGGCAATACTCCAGTGGCTGTTGGCATTGCTGTATCCCATAATGCCTAATAACAATGCACCAATGATTACAAAGTAAGTCAGGATTTTGTATTCAGCTTTTAAAAAAGCCATTGCACCTTCAGCAATATAAGTACTGATTTCCTTCATGCGCTCGTTACCGGCATCTTGTTTAGATACCCAGGCAAACTTGATAAAAGTGTACAAAAGGCCAACAATGCCCAATGCAGGAACTACGTAAAACAATTTGTCCATAATAAATATAATGTTAAAATTTGGAGGGCAAAAATAGGGGAATTGCTGCAAAAACAGTTAAAAATCACTATTTATTGAAAATACAGATGGTTTGCTTAATGCTGGTTAATTGTTTGATTACCGCAATATTTTTTACCTGAATTTGACAGATTAAAATGCCAAACCTTTTTATGGATATAGTTGAATTTAACTAAAATTAAACTGGATTGAAACAGTTAAAATGGATAACTATATTAACAACCAGCTAACAAACTGTTATAGTAATAATCTTACATTTGAGATACAATTAAAAAATTAAAATTTACATTATGAAAAAATTATTGATTGCCTTCTGTATGATGCTGGGTTTTGCCGGTGTTGCTACCGCACAAACTGCTGCACCAAAACCCGCTACCACCAAACCTGCTGAAATGAAAGTTGTAAAAAAAGATGCTGCAACTGCCAAAGTGGTAAAAATGGATAAAACCAACCCTGTAGCAGCATCCGGACTTAAAGC